>JANYIW010000143.1 GCA_025358645.1 Bacteroidales bacterium | reverse complement strand
AGGTTCATCAATAAATGTTGCTGTATATTTCAAATTTAAAAGATCATGGCTTGAAATTTCAAAACGGACATTATACTTTCTGCCGATTCTTCTCAAAACTTCCTCAAAAGGTGTGTCATTAAACCGCAGTTTATTCTCTTTCCATGAGGTATAGGTATCCGTAACCACATCTCGCACCAGAACCTTCCTGGACTTCACAAAATAAACAACCTGCTGACCGGATTTCACTTTTACTGGCTCTGATCCTTTAATTGAAACCGTTATTACACCTTCTTCCAGTGTAGTCTCCACACGGTCCTCATTATCAAAAGAAAAAATATTAAACCGGGTACCGGTTGCAGAAATGCTCATTTGGTTAAGTTGTACCACAAAAGGTTTTTCAGGATTAGTTCTGACATTAAAGAAGGCTTCTCCTGTAAATTTTATTTTACGATCCTTTATATTATATTGTGTATCATATTGTAATGAACTACCAGAGTTCAGAGTTATTTCCGTGGAATCAGCTAGAAATATGTGTGCTTTTTCGCCCGCATTTGTAGTAACTGTAGTCGAAGCAGCAGCAGTATTCTGAAAAGTTGCTTTCTCCGCCATCCGGAAACCAACCGCCCCAATGGCTATCAGGCTGGCTATTGTTGCTGCAGCTATTAATATCCTGAAATTATTTTTGCTTAATATTGTAATGGACCTGCTATTATTTCCTCCCAACCCAAGCCTGGAGGAAATATTCAGCCACCCTGTGTCAGTATTATAATGTCTAAGTTTTGTCTGTTCACTTACTTCCTGCCATAACTCATTTTCCTCGTTAAAGATGCGCCGGTATTCAGGATTCTGTTCAAGTAATGATTTTAAAAGGATTATCTCACTATCTGAGATTTCTCCATCAAAAAACTTGTTTATCAGGTTATGATATTCCACTTTCTCTTCTTCCTTCATAAGTTTTAACATAAGCTAGTACAAGATAAGACCTTTTTACCCTTATTCGAGAATCAGATTTTTTTGTATCAATGAAGAATTTGTATTCATATTTTTATAAGAAAAGTGAGGCGCTAAATCAGTTTTAGCGCTTCACAAAAAACTAACTATACAACCCCTTAAACTAACTGATCAAAATCCTTTAAGTACTTTTATGATAGTAATTACACAATCTAATACAAGTTTATTCTACTTTACCCTTACAGATAAATGGATTTATTTAATTATTACGAGAAAAATAAATTCTTGAATAGCTATTACCCCTTTCCAACCTTCACCCGGGGAAGGGAGTGGTATCTAGAACCCTAAAGGATCTATAGATTATTGCTAATCAACGTGATAATAAGAAGTGTAAGGTAATCACTCAACTCAAGCCTGAGTGACTTGAGCGCTTTTGACATCTGTGCCTCGACTGTTTTAACAGATATGTGAAGAGTATCAGCTATTTCTCTGTATTTAAGACCTTCAATCCGGCTTAATTCAAATACTTTACGGCATTCGGCAGGTAATTTCATAACCGCCTGGTTAATATTTTCTTCCAGCTCTTTGGCTAAAAGTGACTCATGAGCAGAAAATTCCAATTGTTCAGTATAGACCAGCTTATATATTTCTGTATAGGCGGACTCTACTTTTTTTCTTCGCAATTTGTTAATACTGAGATTCTGGGCAATCATAAAAACATATGACTTCAGGGAATTTTCAGGATCAATCTGGTCGCGTCCTTCCCAAATTTTAGAAAACACGTCCTGCACTATTTCCTTTGATTCTTCAGGGTTATTTAGAAATTTATTGGCAAAAGAGCATAACGGGACATAGTACTTGCGAAAGAAAAGCTCGAAAGCCTGTTCATCTCCCAGTTTAATTCTTACGGCAAGCTGGTCCTTCATAATAGAGAATTAATATTTCAAATATACGGCAATGTACCGAACCTACAAAAGAAGTGAAAAAGGGTTATGATTTTTAAAAATATTTATATGCCCCTTTTGTAAGATAAAAATCTGTAGTTTCACCTTACGAAATATTTATAAGGCGCCAGAAGTGAGTTTACGCGTCCACCTGTCAATCCGGGTTGCAGACTGATTTCAGAATCATTTTCATTAATGTGGAATTTTTTCCAGTGGCTGCCTGCAATCAATAACTTACAGTTATCAGTTATCTCTGATTGAGTAAATAATCTCAATAAAGACCGCCAAGTCGCAAAGCATTAATTATCAATTTTTTAGAATGAAGAATTGATTTTTAATGCACAGATAATGTGTGGTTTATAAAAATTTAGCGAACTATTGTAAGATACTATTGTTGCGTTAATGATGATACGATATTTTGAATTTGTTGGAACATTCTTAATTTCAAAATGTTTTGCCTTTTTAATTTTTACTTTTTATTTGTTTTACTCCCGTTCAATACCTTCAGCCCCGGCTTCCTGAGTATTGTCCGAAATGCTGATGGCCATAAGTATGATCGCGTTTTCATTGTTTTTAGTATTGTTAACATATTTCAGGTTTATCACTTTGATTTTCTTCCCATACCTCGTGTTTTCCCATTCAAACGCGTAAAATGTAACAGGATCCGTATTTTCCTTTGAACAGGTTAATGCTATTGCATCATACACATATTTCTGATTAACACTGTCTTCCTGATCTTTTTCATTGGCCATCACCCTTTGACACCACCCCCAGTCCAGGATATTTACCCCATACCTGATCGGGACAGTCTGAACAAATCCGTCTTCATACACAATTTCGTACCAGCCTAAAAGTTGGGCAGTGTCATCAAAATTATATATCATGTTGAAGGCTTTTTCATTAAACCCTGGTTTTGCACAGGCATGTAAGAAAATTATACTGTTTACATCTTTGTTTATCTGAATCCCACGGACTGAATTTGGCATTGTTCCTGCTTTTGTTGAAGCGGCAACAATTGCCCTAATTTTTCTATTAGAATCTAAATTAAACACTAAGTTGCCTGCTTTTACAGGACCAATTAAAAGGTCAGCATTATTTAAACTATCAATACCATTTGTCAGTGAAGAATTGAAATATGATGAAATGTTCAGCGTTTTGACATTAATATTCATATTGCCCGGAAGCATTTTCCCGCTGAGATTATTTTTGATTTCGCTGACCATGACCTGGGTGATAAAGGCAAGATTGTCAGAGGGCAAATAATGTTTACTCCAGAGCAGGTTTGCAGTACCCAGAAAATCATAAATAAGGTCTTTACCAAAATTCATTTCTGTAGTGGCGGTCCATGAAGATGTGGCACCGCCCAGCAGTCCTTTTGTTTTCACCCTCTCGTCCCAGTTTCGAATCCCGGGCCTGAAATTTCCATAAACCTGATTAAACCCAAAATCAGAGACCTGCTTATCGTTACTGATATCGTCCCAGAACCAGTTAAATACGAGAATGTCTTTCGGAATTAATTTCAGAACCTGTTCGGCCGTTAAAGCCCCTGGGATGTTGTATTTATAACCGATAGAAGATTCCCATTCCTGATGGTCTTTCTCTCTGACTGATTCCAGCAAATGATCGCCCCACAATGCAGTTATAATTCCTTTTTTTGCGAGATAATCATGAATTTTAGTCACATCATTAGCGAAGAGCTGTCCATAATCCTTACCTTGACACAAGGCACACAAATTCTTTTCCACTCTCCATTCATCGTGCCCGATATTTATAATCGAAGGGTGAATTACTTCAATATACTCATCCAATGCATCAAAATATATTTTATAAATCTCAGGTTTTAATGGGCAGTAGGTATCAGGGTATGGTTGTTCGGGATTTTCAGCCAGATCCCTGTGGCCGGCAAGCATGTAATATGAATGTGTCAGCGATGGTATTTCCGGGATGACTTCAATATTAAATTTCCTGATGTAGTTTACCAGGTCGGCCACTTCTTCTTTTTCAAGTATCCCGCCATCGGCATTGTCAACATGTGATGAATTCTGAAATTCCATGTGTTTTCCCGGGGGTCTGTTCAGTCTACTGAATATCAGATGCCTGTAAAATTTAGTGGCTCCGATATTTAATTCAGAATGACGGTCCAGACGCATATTTGCATTAAGCTCAAGAATTATTTTATTGAACTTATAAAGCGCTGCAAAATCTTTAATAAACCGTCTAAAGAATGGAATATTTTCCCTTCCGGGAAGGTAAAGCCTGATCCCCCTGAATGCAAACCGGGGAGAGTCTTTAATTACCAATTGGGGAATATAAAGGTTTCCGTCTTCCCCTTTATTAATTATTTGGCGAAGCGACTCATATCCGAATAAAGCGCCTTTTTTGCTGTTTGCGGCAACAACTACATTATTCCCCGATACAGAAAGTAAATAACCTTCGTCTCCAAGACCCTTTAAAGTTGATGTTAAGTCTTTTTGATCACAATAAGATCTGATTAAAGGATTGGTAAGGTCGCCAATTAAAATAAATTTTGCGTTATTTCTTAATGATCGTTTATGAATGATAACTATTGATTTTTCATATTTGTCGGTAAACTCATTTAGCATTAAACTTGCTAAGAAATCATCAGTTTTACTTTCCTTTTCCGGCACCATAATAAAGGTATTCCGATCAATGTTAAATTTCCCTTCATTAATCCGAACTTCAGAAGGAATGGGAAAGATTTTTACTTTTTCTATAGCCATAACCTGAAGCGGGTATAAGGATAAGAAGAAGGATATTGTCGTTATAACAATGACCAGCCGAAGTTTAAATAATCCTGTTATTTTCATTTTTAGAAACTATTGTTTTAGCCATTTGTCAAACCAGTTAAACGCTTCCGTTTGCATTAACTTATCAAATTTGTGAGGGCCTGGGTAAAATGAGCATTTGTAATTGTTCCCGGCGTCTGCTTTTTGGTAAACTTCTTTTAAAATTTTATCCGCCTGTGTCATTTCAGAATAAGTATATAAATCATCGTCCGCGTCGTTGAGCACCAGAGTTGGAAGAGGTACGCGCAAACCAAGTATTTCGGGAAAGTCCAATTCATTTGGGAGCAAAGGAACAAAAGTCATCCAGGTATGAGTAAACGATTTATTGATCACGAAATCTTTCCAGGTAGTCATGAACCCGACACAAACAGCGCACTTGATCCTGGGATCCAGTCCACCCATAAAAACTGTCCTCATCCCGCCACCCGACAAACCACCGCAACCAATCCGCTTATTGTCCACATCCTCTCTGGCACACAATATATCAAGCGCTATCCGGTCTTCAGCAAAAAATACGCCTGGCCAGGTTGTTCCGGCGCTAAATAACGATTTTGCCATAATAGTTTCATAGTCACCAGCCCACTTGTCATATTTTATGATATACTCAGAATCTTCAAGATTATTGTCATTTAGCCCATTTCTAAGCTCTTCAGGAACATCTTTTAGCATAACTCTTCGGCTTTCAAACGGGAAACCATCAGAAACCAACACGACATAATCCTTTTTCGCTATTTCGTTTGCCCATGCTGTATTGTCATAATCTGACTTCTGATGGGCCTCGATTATACAATGGATGTGGTCGGAAGTACATGTGATTTTACGCTTGCCAAAATATTTTAACCCGCCATGGTCGTGAAAAGCCACGATGCCCGGCAATGGCTTATTCGCATTTGCTGGTTTCAGAAGGATGGCTTCAGTTGGACGGCCGTAAGGCAATTGCCAGGATAGTTCTTCTATATGTAACCCATCATAAATATATTCTTTGGTTACTGTTACCTTTGGAATCCCACCTAAATCAGGGATTGCCATTCTTTCCTGAAGGCGATTCCTGGCAGATTCACGCCATTTTTGAAGATCCGTCCATTCTTTCCTCCTGAAAGAATATTGAGGCAGCTTATTCTCATTTAAATTAACAAACCAATCTCCAATAGGTCCGATAATACTTTCTCCTTCTGACTGAAAATTATCTTTCACGATGGAAGAAGATTTTTTAGCACCTGAAAAAAAAGGATACACATTTTCCGAAAGCATAAGCCCTCCGATGGAGCCTGATGTTAGATTTACAAATTGTCTTCTGGAAAAAGATTTTTTTTTGTCATTCTTTCTTGGGCTTATATTGTTCATTGTTATTATTAATTTATCTGTTTATTAACACGAAAGAGTTTATTTAGATTCCATCTTTTCATATTCAGCAGTAATATTACGTAAATCTATATCCTCAGCATTGCCGTTATGAATAATAATGCGATATTTTAATATAGTTGATTTATCCACAGATAAATTGGTTCTTATTTTCCCGGGGAAAACAATATTTTGCATGCTTGTTTCTTTATACCTTAAAATCCAGGGTTCCGGATAATTTGGCGTAGATGTGTGGCATAGCACAGTAATGCCATTTAATTCACCATGTTTTCCAAAAGGGGCAGAAAAATCCATCCAGGAACCTGCTTTAATTTGAAGAGTTTGTGGCACAATCTGTCCACTTTCCGAAGTAAAGCGCAAGTTTTCAGGAAGTTTAATCCGGGCACAGAATCCGCCATAACCTTTTTCGTCATCTGATCCGCCAATACTTACTCCAGGAACCAACGCCCTTAAGTTAATTTCAAAATCAATCGCCCGAATTCCTGACTTTATATTGTGAACAATTATTGTTGTAAGCTCATGAACAAATGGTTGATTATGTTGAAATTGTGAAGATTTCCACAAAACACTCAAACTTATTTGCGCGGAACCTTTATTCACTTTCGTCTTCATATCCACGACGTTCTGTGAAATTTTATTCATAATCCATCCATCCCCCACGCTTTCATTATTTACGTAAAGCTGATGCCACGCCCAAAATATTCCGCGATGGTATGGATGGTCAGATGGAAACTCATCAGTAAGCGTATCGCCTTCAAGGGAAAATAGCGGATGCAGATAATTATTGAAGTAATTTACTCCGTCGGGTGTTTTAGGTTCTTTCTGATAGGAAAATACGGGTTG
>JANYIW010000138.1 GCA_025358645.1 Bacteroidales bacterium | reverse complement strand
ACAATGTCATCATTGGCAAGTGGGATTGTCCCACCTGACCAGTTAATACCAGTAACCCATGATCCACCTCCTGCCAGTTGCCATGTCTTTACGGCACCAAATGATACACTGCTTAATAAAGTTAAAAATATTAATACAAGTGCACACTTATGAATTAAAGTCTGCGTTATACATTTGAATCTTTTCACTTCATTGCAGGTGCCAGGTTTTATTAAAGTAACAGATGCATAAAGGTCAGGTAAACCCAAAAATAATTCAGTAACAGAATTTTTGCGTATCATATAGGTCAGGTTCAAATATTTTCACTCGAAATAATCAACAATCAATCAAGCAAATATGACTTAACGGGACCATAGCATTCCCACAGAAGTCACGGTTAGGTTTAACTCAAAATCTTAATCTAGCGAATGTAATCATTTTTTAATCACTTGTATATATCACTAATAATGTATTTTTAACATATTAACAAGACTTATTATCAGAACTATTGGTTGCGTAATAATCTCTGAGTGATGACAATAATTATTAGATGTCTGGTTGCATGCTGAAACGTGTAAAGATGGGATCTTCTGGTTTTTTTTGACGAAATAGCCTAATAATTACTTAAACAGCCTGAAAAGCTTGACAAACACTGATTTTATTTATTAAAATTTCTTTTTTATTTCCATAAAATTAACGTTGCAGATAAATAGCTCCCGAATATTTATTTTTAATAATCTTTTGCAGAAATGAAAATTAATCTATATTTGCACTCTCTTTTCAGGGGGTTTAGCTCAGCTGGTTTAGAGCATCCCGACTGAAAGTCGGGAGGGTCGGCGGTTCATTGAATAAAAATTTTGGGCGATTAGCTCAGTTGGTTTAGAGCATTTGGTTTACACCCAGAGGGTCGGGGGTTCGAATCCCTCATCGCCCACAAAAAAGAGCGTTCAGGATTATTCCTGAACGCTCTTTTTATAGCGATGAAGCAGTTTTAATTCTCTGATTGAGACACATTTTCATCAATCAGGCTTGCTTTTTTATACCACAAGTACCATATAGGACTATAAAAGCCATCAGGAACTGATGTTTTACCGGTGGCATCTGTCTTTGGAGGAATTGGTATTAAAAGATCATTACCTGCTCTCCAGTTAACAGGAGTAAGTACTTTTCCTGATGAAGTGGCTTGAAGGGCAGTAATCATTCTTAACAGTTCATCGGTGTTTCTGCCTACAGACTTCGGATAGAAATAAATAGCCTGAATAATATTATCAGGATCTATTATAAATACCCCCCTGACTGATTTTGTTGTATTTGATGAAGGATGTATCATGCCATATTTTTTTGATACTACTAAATTTGCATCATCAACAAGTGGAAATTTAATTTTAACACTACCCTTATTATTCAGACTGAGCGTTTCCATTGATTTTTTCCACTGAACATGTGTATCAAGAGCATCTGTGGATATGACTACAAGCTTAGCTCCCAGTTTGTCGAATTCATTCTGCAAAGTTGCAAGTTCCATAATCTCTGTTGAACATACAGGAGTAAAATCCTGTGGATGACTAAACAATACTTTCCATTTACGTCCAAAATCATCGGGAAAATTAATTGTCCCGTTTGTAGATTCCGCCGTGAAAGACGGAGCACTCTCCCCGATTAAAGGGATCCGGAAGTCTCTGTCTTCTTTTGTTACTGTTTTATCAGAAGACACCGATATGTTTTGTGACCATAGTTGTGGCACAAATACAGAAGCAACAATAAATAGTACTATCTTTTTCATAAGGATTGTGGTTTTTATTTATTTGTACTTAGACTAAATAAACGTAATGGAATGCAAATTGTTCAATAAGAAAATTAATTTAACATTTCCCTACCTTTCAATTCTAAAATAACATAAAACATTGATATATAGCACTATACGATTGGAATGATTGGGGCTTAAGCCCGCGTATAAGGTATTGTAAAAACAAATTGTGTCCCCTTGCCCGGTTCCGATTCAACTGTTATAGTACCCCCCAGCAATTCAACATAGCCTTTACATATAGATAGTCCTAATCCTGTTCCACTGTATTGTCGTGATACTGCACTGTCGACCTGATAAAACCTGTCGAATATTTTGGAATGATGTTCAGGCGGAATACCAATTCCGGTGTCTCTTACACGGAATTCAATAAATTTATCTTTCAGAACATAACCGAAATTTATCTGTCCATTCTTCGTGAACTTTATAGCGTTATTTATTAAGTTTGAAAGTATCTGAACAAGTTTGGTATTGTCTGTTATTATACTTGATTCCTCATCAGTTATTGACGTTATGAGATTTATAGAAACATTATTCTGTTTCCCGGTAATACTGAATTGCTCATTCAGGCTTTTGAGTGCCGAATTAAGATTAAAAACAGATAGATTAACCTTAGCCTGGCCACTCTCCACATTAGCAATATCAACAATATCATTTATTATTGAAAGAAGCTGACCCCCGCTCTGAAAAATAATATCGATATACTGATGCCGATCTGTCTCAGATAAATCAGGTTCATTCAGGAGCGTTGAAAACCCGATAATAGCATTCATCGGAGTACGAATCTCATGTGATACGTTATGTAAAAATGCAGTCTTTAACATGTCGCTCTCCTCAGCTTTTTCCTTCGCTGCAATAAGATCTGCCTCTGCCTTCCTTCGTTTAGTAATGTCGCGAAAACTCCAGACACGTCCAACACTCATTCCGTTAATCTTCTGCGGTTGAGAATAGCGCTCATAAAATCTCCCATCGTTGAATTCAAGCAAATCAAAACTTGTTGCTTCAGGCTCTTGATATAAGTTCTTCACATTATCAAGAAAAGTTTCCGGATTGATCAATTGGCTCTTGACATATTCCAGTGCCAAATTATCATCTCCGGTAGCCAGTATTTCCTCAGGAATTGTCCACATATCGATAAATTTCTGATTTACCTCGACAATTTTTCCTGATGAATCCACAACAAGAAGACCATCTTCAGTTGATTCCAGTGTTGCTCTTAGCATTGAAACGGAATTATCAAGTTCCGAAGCAGCCTTTTTCCGGGAAGTAATATCTTCAATCATTACAAGGAAGAATTGAACTTCATCTTTTTTGTTACGGATAATGCTCACTGTTGTAGATCCCCATATAATAGATCCATTTTTACAGATATACCTCTTTTCAGTATTATATACAGGGATTTCTTCAGCAACAAGCTTCATGAGTGATAATTCATCTTCATTAATATTGTCAGGATGCGTAAAATTTCTGAAAGTAAATAGCTTAAGCTCTTCTTCTTCATAACCTATTAAATTACAGAATGATTGATTTGCCCTGAGTATACTAAAATCCTTGGCGGTCATTATAATTGAAAAAGGACTTTCCTCAAATATTTTCCTGAACTTGTTTTCACTTTCTTTTAGTGTTCTTTCAACACTTTTTCGCTGAGTTATATCCCTGCCAATAGTCTGATAATATTTTGCACCTTCAATCATCACTATCCTGGTGCTGAGTTCAATAGGGAATATTGTGTTATCCTTACGTATATGAACTGTCTCATAAGTCGCAGACTCATTTTCATTAACAATATTAAGGTTCATCGCAAGTTCAGATAAGGTTTCAGAGGCTCTGATTTTTTCCACATTCATACCTATGAATTCTTCGCGGGTGTATTGATAGTACTCTAAAGCGCTATCGTTAGCTTCAACAATATGCAAATCGTTATCTATCAGTAATATAATATCATTTGCAAATTTTAATATATAATCAAAATGCGTGACCAGGGCAAGCCGGTCAAGTTCAGTCTCGTACTTCTCACGATAAAATGCTACACGTTGATTCCTGAATAGAAATCCCAGAGTTGAACCTGAGGTTATGATAACAAGAATGAGTATGATCACTATCATTTTCATCTGGTAAGTCAGCGCAGACAATATCTCGTCACGATCCATCTTTGCTACCATATACCATGGCGTTCCCGGAATTTTATTCATTGCTGCAACAACCGGCACATTCCTGTAGTCAATCCCATCAACAGTGCCAGTAATACCCTGAACTGCCATTGCAGCCGCTAACTTCTCTGATGAAACAGGTCTTTTAAGCACCAGTTCAGTATTCTTAAGGTGTCTGAGTTCATTCAGGTAAACTATCTCATCGCCCTCTCTCCTTAACAGAAGTGTCTCAGCGCTCTTACTGGGTGTCGGCCATGATTGTATAAGTGGATACAGAACTTTCTGAGGGTCAATCCGGAGTGTAAGCAAACCCATAACCAGGGTATCATTGTGACTGCGATCCAATAGAGGTACAATCAGATCGAGATGAACAAAAGTGACATGTGTGGCCTTATGCAGATCGCTAAGTACAATTTTATGTTCTTTAATAATTTCTGGTAATAATGGTTTTAGATGGTCACCAATCACAGTATCTTCCCCGGGATATGCCAGTTTGACATTCCCGTTATTTTCAATTAGAAGGGCATTTTTATAATCAAAATTTTCAACAAGCGATTTCAGACTCTGGAGAATATCATTCCTTAATGGCAAGTCTGTCGGGTTTTTCAGATATTCCAAAAATTTCTTAACTAATAACTGGTTTTCTCCCAGAAATCTACCATCGCCTATCCTTTCGAGCCGCCATTGAGAAATCTGCCTTATCTTAAGGTAAGATATTGCTGATAGTTCGAGTTGTTTTTCAGTTAAAAGTGTTTTTTTCTGATAATTGTAATATGACAAACCAATTACGATTGCACCAATGATAATTACAAAGAAAAGAACCACTAATGGCAAGAGAGCAGGTGGTCTTTGTCTTTGTATTATCATTATTCGCTTCGTTTAATAAAAACAGAAGCAAGAATGGATATCAGAAGAATTGAAATAATTATTCCAAGAGATGTCAGAATTGGTATCTCAAAATGGAAATACGCGAGAAGCATTTTCGATCCAACAAAAGTCAGGACGAAAGCCAGACCGATTTTCAGGTAATGGAAAAGTCCCATTATTCCGGCAATTGCAAAATAAAGTGACCGTAAGCCCAATATTGCAAAAATGTTGGAGGTATAAACAATAAAGGTGTCTTTACTTATTGCAAGTATTGCAGGAATGCTATCAACTGCAAAAATAAGGTCGGAAGATTCTATAATCAGTAAAACAAGAAATAATGGTGTAGCATATAACTTCCTGTTCTCCGTAATAAATAATTTATCACCATGCAGCGATTTTGATACAGGAAGAAATCGCCTGAAGAATTTTATAATAATATTTTTTTCAGGATCAATATCTGCTTCTTTCTGGATTAACATTCTGATTCCTGTAAACACCAAAAATCCCCCAAATATGATAACTATCCAATCAAACCTGTTAATAAGTGCTACACCGGCAAAGATAAATATACCTCTCATTATCAGCGCTCCAAGGATGCCCCAAAATAAAATTTTATGCTGATATTGACTATTAACGCCAAAATATGTGAATATAAGAATAAAGACAAAAATATTATCTACACTTAGTGAGTATTCAATTACATATCCGGTAAGGAACTCCAGGGCTTTAACCGGACCGAAGTCTTTATCCACATATATAAATAGGCAAAATAACAGAGCAAGTGTTATCCATATACAACTCCATATAATAGCTTCTTTTACAGGTACTTTATGTGTATGCTTATGAAAGACACCCAAGTCGAGTGCAAGCATTATGAATACAAAAAGGTGGAATCCAATCCAGAAATAAATGCTTGTTCCCATAAATTTTATAATAGTATGCAAACTTATGAAAATAATTCCTTAATTCGTTGTTTATAATCAGAACAACTCAATGAAAAATATGGATCTTTTCAAACAACTTCAGCTACTACAAAAGTGCTGCCTCCAATAAATATCAAATCCGTTTTTTGAGCTTTTTCCCTGGCTGAAGAGAGCGCAGTTTTAACATCTGAAAAACACTGTCCGGTAAGTCCGTATTTCGAAGCCTCAAACTGTAGAATTTCCTCATTAAGCGCTCTTGGAATTGAAGCTTTTGTGAAGTAATAAAGAGCATCGGTAGGAAAAAGAGGTAAAACTGATCCCAAATCTTTATCATTAACAAATCCGAGGATTATATGTAATACCGATTTTGGCGTACGTCGCACCTGATCCAATACATACTCCAATCCTTCCCTGTTATGGCCTGTATCGCATATTGTTAATGGAGATGTCCCCAAAATTTGCCATCGTCCGTAAAGTCCGGTATTTAAAACAACTTTACTGATACCTTCAGTAAAATTTTTCTCTGAGATTACAAATATATCTGTTAACACCTTAGTGGCAGCAAAAACCACCTGGAGGTTTTTTGCCTGGTAATCCCCTCCGAGCGCTGTTTCACCTTCGAACCGTTGATTCGTTGATAATCCGGTCATTAAATATTTTCTTTTACTGGTCAGACTATCACCATTTTTAAGATCGCATGAAAACATTTTATCTGCAAATAAGATCGGAGAATCAGATTCTTTTGCTCTTTTAATAAAAACCTTTTCTGTTTCCAGTTGTGTTTCGCTTATTAATACCGGTATTTTCTTTTTTATA
>JANYIW010000111.1 GCA_025358645.1 Bacteroidales bacterium | reverse complement strand
TCGTTATTTTTATGAGTCTGAATATTAAGAGCCAACCAGGCACATAGTATTTACTATTAGATACTTAAAGATGAAAAGAAAAAATAATAAGAAACTTTTTATTATTGACACCAACGTTTTACTTCATGACTATAAATGCATTTACAATTTTGAAGAAAATGATGTTATAATCCCTATTGTTGTTCTGGAAGAACTTGACAAATTCAAAAGAGGAAATGATCTGATTAACTTTCATGCCCGTGAGTTTACCCGTGAGCTCGATAAACTCTCAGGTGATCTGCTACTTACTGCCAATATTCCACTAGGTGAAAACCTTGGAAATTTGCATATTGAAACAGGCAAAGACTTCTCGGAAAAGGTAAGTCAATCGTTTCCTGAAAGAACGGCTGATCACAGAATTTTAGCAATTGCCGAGTATGTCGCCAGCGCAAATAAAGATAAAACAGTTGTTCTGATTACAAAAGATATTAATCTTAGGATGAAAGCCAAATCGCTGGGTATAATTGCCCAGGATTATGAAAATGACAAGGTTGCCAATATTGACGATCTCTACAAGGGAATAAGGATGCTGGAGGGGGTTAACCAGGCATCAATAAGTAAACTCTACGAGCTTCCGGAAGGTGTAAGCTCCGGAGAATTCAATCTTGAACCAAATCTGAAGGGACATCAGTTTTTTATCATGAAAAACAACGGCGCAAGCGCTCTTGCACATTACAATCCCATTAATAAAACCCTTAGCAGGGTAATCAAACAAACGACCTACGGAATCGACCCAAGAAATGCCGAACAGACATTTGCAATTGAAGCTCTGTCGAATCCTGATATTCAGCTGGTATCCCTGACCGGAAAAGCGGGAACAGGAAAAACTCTTCTCGCACTAGCTGCAGCTTTACAGCAACACAAGAGATACAAACAGATTTTTCTTGCCCGTCCGATTGTTCCTCTGGCCAATCGTGATCTCGGATTTTTACCCGGGGATGTTAAAGAAAAAATGGACCCATATATGCAACCTTTATACGATAATCTGACGGTTATCAAACATAAATTTAGTCATCAGAGCCCTGAATTTCTAAGGATAAATGATATGATGAAAGAGGATAAACTTGTAATTACACCACTCGCATATATAAGAGGCCGAAGCCTTTCAAGTATTTTCTTCATAGTTGATGAGGCACAGAATCTTACTCCCCACGAGATAAAAACTATTATTACAAGAGCCGGAGAGGGAACAAAAATGGTCTTTACAGGCGATATTGAACAGATAGATTCACCATATCTTGATATCGCATCAAACGGACTTAGTTATCTGTCTGATAAAATGAAGGACCAGGATATATTTGCACATGTTAATCTTATTAAAGGTGAGCGTAGTTTCCTGGCTGAACTTGCAAGCAAGTTGCTGTAAGAACAAAACAAAGTAAAAAGACAATGATATGAAAACGATGACAATCCGCTTGATTACAGTACTTGTAATCTTCTTGCTATTCATTCAAAATATTACAACAGCTCAAACAGTAACGAATGAAAATGAGACCATAAAGCTATTTAATGGAAAAGATCTGAATAATTGGATATTTAAACTTAAGGACTCTTCTTTTGATCCTGCAACAGTATTCAAAGTCCAAAACGGAGTCATACATATTACCGGTAACCCATTCGGATACATGAGAACCAAAGATACTTACTCCGATTACAAACTCCATGTTGAATGGCGATGGCCATCAGAAGCGACAAACAGTGGAGTTTTTGTGCATGCACAGCAACCTGATACTATCTGGCTAAAATGTGTAGAATGCCAGTTAAAGGCTGGAAGTGCAGGGGATTTTGTATGCATGAACGGGGCGGATATGAAGGAGAGAACTGATAAGTCGAAAGTATTCGTGAAGAAACTGGCTGATTCTTCAGAAAAACCTTTCGGGGAATGGAATACTATGGATATTACCTGTAAATCAAACACCATAGAAGTATATGTAAACGGAGTGCTGCAAAATAAGGCAACAAATGTAAACCTCAACAATGGATCTATATGTTTACAAAGCGAAGGAAAGGATGTTGAATTTAAAAATGTTTTCCTGACCAAACTTAAACATTAATCTGACCCCCAGGGGAAGCGAAGAAAATCAAAACATAAGTCAGGGGATATAAAAATTATATGATTTCAGAAAAGAAAAAAGTAGCTTTCCATACACTTGGCTGTAAACTCAACTTTGCAGAGACATCAACTATTTCAAGATCATTTCCTGAAGATAAATTTGAAAGAGTCCCTTCAAACTCAAAAGCAGATATATATGTTATAAATACCTGTTCAGTAACCGATTCAGCTGACAAAAAATGCAGGCAGGCAATAAAAAAATTTATAAGTCTTTCACCCGGGGCATTCATAGCTGTGGTTGGATGTTATGCCCAGTTAAATCCCCAGGAAATATCTTCTATCCCTGGCGTGGATCTTGTACTTGGTTCAAATGAGAAGTTTAATATTTCAGATTATATAACAGGTATCAAAAAGAATCAAAAACCAGTAATACATTCCTGCGATCTTACCTCAACAGATAGTTTTAATCCCTCATATTCCCTGGGTGACAGGACAAGATCATTCCTGAAAATTCAGGATGGATGTGATTACGGTTGTTCATATTGCACAATACCAATGGCACGGGGGAAAAGCAGGAATCCTGAAATATCATCAATAATCCGTGAGGCCGGACAAATTGCCGAAACAGGAGTAAAAGAGATAGTAATAACAGGTGTCAATATTGGTGATTTTGGGAAATCAACCGGAGATTCATTTACAGCGCTACTTCGGGAACTGGTTAAAGTTCCGGGTATTGAAAGATTCAGAATTTCTTCAATTGAACCAAACCTGCTTACGGATGAATTGATTGAGCTGATTGAAATAAATGAGAAGATCCTGCCTCATTTCCATATTCCTCTGCAAAGCGGAAGTGATAAAATTCTGGGACTGATGAGAAGAAGATATACCAGGGATATTTTTGCCATAAGAATAAAAATGATCATGGATAAGCTGCCATTTCCAGGAATAGGAGCTGATGTAATAGTAGGTTTCCCCGGTGAATCCGATTCTGATTTTGAGGACACTTATTCATTCCTTGAGGAAATGCCTCTCTCCTATCTGCATGTTTTTACTTTTTCCGAAAGACCGGATACCGTGGCAGAAAAGCTGCCTGTAAAAGTGTTATTCAGGGATAAAGAAAAAAGGAGCAAACGACTTATTGCGCTTTCTCAAAAAAAAAATATTATATTTAATAAATTGAATATTGGGCAGGTAACAAATGTTTTGTTTGAAAAAACCAACAATGAAGGATTAATAACCGGCTTTACATCCAATTATATCAGGGTGGAATATCCATGGGAATCCAAACTTGCCGGGCAGATAAGAAAAGTAAGGCTTAATAATATTTCAGCTTCAGGAAAAATGAGTATAGAACTAATCGGATAACCTATGATCGATCTTAAAGAAATTTGTGTGGAAATTGAAAAAGCCGCCCTCGAAGCAAGCTCTTTTATTCGCAAGGAATCTAATGGTTTCGATCTCAAAAGGACAGAAAAAAAAGGATTGAATGATTTTGTCAGTTACGTTGATAAGGGTTCCGAAAAAATGCTCGTTGAAAAATTAAGCCTTCTTCTTCCTGAAGCCGGATTTATTACCGAAGAAGGAACATCTAAAAAAGTCGGTTTGAAATACTGCTGGGTAATTGATCCTCTCGATGGCACAACTAATTTTCTCCATGGCTTTCATCCGTATGCTATCAGTATCGCGCTAATGGAATACGATGAGGTTATTGCAGGTGTGGTGTATGAAGTTGGTGGAAATGAATCATTTACTGCCTGGAAAGATGGCGGAGCCTGGCTTAATGGATCAAAGATTCATGTATCGAAAGCTGAAAAGCTGTCTGACTGTCTTGTAGCCACAGGATTTCCATATAATGATTTCGACAAGTTAGACTCATACATGAAATGTCTTACTCATCTCTGTAAACACACCCATGGTATCAGGAGAATCGGATCGGCTGCAATCGATCTGGCGTATGTTGCCTGTGGAAGATTTGACGTATTCTATGAGTACGGACTTCATCATTGGGATATTGCAGCGGGGATGCTTATAGTCAGAGAAGCTGGTGGCAGAGTCAGCGATTTCTCAGGAAATGAGAAAAATCTTAAAGGAGAAGAATTTATAGCTGCAAACAGTAATGTTTTTTCTGAATTTCTGGAAATTGTAGGTAATTTTATGAAAAATTAAACTATTTTCAGTGATGGACGCGGTAGGATATTACATCTTTTATGGAATAAACTGGATTATTACTCTTCTGCCATTCAAGGTTCTATATTTCATTTCTGACCTTCTTTATCTCGTACTTTACTATATCATCTCATACCGCAGGGATGTAGTAGCAATTAATCTTAGAAACTCATTCCCTGAAAAAACTGCAGAGGAACTTAAAACCATAGAAAAAAAATTCTACCGGCACCTGGCAGATATTATTATTGAAACTTTCAAACTTACTCACATGAGTGCGAGGGAGCAGAATAAGCGCTTCACTTACACCAATCTGGAAATCATCGACAAACTCCGGGATGAAAAAAGAGATATCATAGCGGTTCTCGGGCATTATAATAACTGGGAATGGCCTACATTGCTGCCATATTACCTGAAATACAAAATAATTATAATCTTTAAGCCGCTGCAAAACAAGCATTTCAATGATTTTATGAATAGGCAGAGATCAAAATTTGGTATAGTTCTGACTCCAACATCTCAGGTAATAAGGGAAATAATAAATTATAAAAAAAATAACATAAATACACTTTCAGTTTTCCTTTCCGATCAGATTCCTGCCAGGGGAGATATTAAATACTGGACTACCTTTTTAAATCAGGATACTGCAGTATTTACAGGCGCTGGAAAGATAGCGTCAAAGTACGATATGGCAATAGTCTTTTTTCATATTCAGAAAGTGAGGCGGGGTCATTACAATCTTGACATAGAGCTTCTTCATGATCATACAGCCGGACTTTCGGAAGTTGTGATTACAGAAACTCATGTAAGGAGGCTCGAAGAGATCATCAAAGAAAAGCCTGAATACTGGATTTGGAGTCATCGCCGCTGGAAGCATAAAAAGCCGGATGAAAATGCATAAAACAGCAATAGTAATATTAAACTGGAATGGTCTAGGCTTTCTGAAAATGTTCCTTGGAACCGTTATCAAAAATTCCATTAACGAAGAAACTGTAGTTTTTGTGGCAGATAATGGGTCAACAGATGGATCGCCGCAATGGGTTACTGATAACTTCCACGAGGTAAAACTTATCAGGCTGGATAAAAACTATGGATTTGCCGGTGGATATAATATAGCAATCAATCAGATCGATGCCAAATACATAGTTTTGTTGAATTCTGATATTGAGGTTACCCAAAACTGGCTTCATCCTCTTGTCAGCTTTATGGATAATAACCCCGATGTTGCCTCCTGCCAGCCAAAAATACTTTCATATTATCAGAAAGATCACTTCGAACATGCAGGGGCAGCCGGATGTTTTATCGATAAGTACGGCTTTCCATTCTGCCGGGGAAGGATCATAAATAAAGTTGAAAAAGATACAGGACAGTATGATTCTCAGATAAACGTCTTCTGGTCGAGTGGGGCATGTATGATTGTAAGGAGTGAAGCGTGGAAAAAATGTGGGGGTTTCGATGCGGATTTCTTTGCTCACATGGAAGAAATTGATTTATGCTGGCGTTTTCAAAAAGCAGGATACCGTGTCTGCTTTCTGCCCGATTCAGTAATTTATCATGTGGGAGGTGGTACGCTTCCTTATAGTTCACCTTTTAAAACTTATCTGAACTTCAGAAATAGTTTGTTTCTTCTTTATAAAAACCTGCCCGACAATAAACTAAATACAGTATTATTCATCAGAAGGATTTTAGACGGACTTGCCGCAATTCATTTTCTCATGCAAGGCAACATCAGAAGTGTCAGTGCAGTTTGGAAAGCTCATATTGATTATTACAAAGCAATAAATGAACTCAGAGAAAAGAGAAAGTCTGTTAAGAAATTAGAAATAAACAACACTTATGAATCTGTTTTGAACAAGAGTATTGTTTTTGAGTTTTATGTTAGAGGCAACAAAACTTATAAGAACCTCATAACATAAAACTGAACTAAAATGAAGAGATATCAAATGATAGTATTTTTTTCCATAGTACTCGCAATCTATTCCCTTGTAAATATTTATCTCTATTACAAAGGGTATAAGGCGATCCCAGCGCTGCAAAATAACCGGCTCCTTTATACAATCACGTTCTTTTTACTTGCTGTACTTTTTATTGTTGCAAAAATTCTTGAATCTAAACATTCATCAGTTATTACCGATATTTTCAATATTCTTGGTGGTTTCTGGCTTGCATTCATGCTTTACGGCTTTTTATTCTTCCTTCTCTCGGATATAATTTTACTTATCCTGAGAATTCCAGGAATAATAAGAGCTGATAATATTTTGCATTACCGAAAATGGTCATTTATTATTATAGCATCAACATCTTCATTATTGATAATAGGAGGTTTTATTAATGCAATAATACCGGTTGCCCGGGAATATAATATCACCATTAACAAGACGGCAGGATCAGTAAAAACATTACGTATTGCGGCTGTGTCCGATATTCATCTTGGCAGCATAATAAGAAAAAGAAGTTTAAAAAAAATGTCTGCTATAATAAAAGACATGAAACCGGATCTGGTCCTTCTGCTTGGAGATATTGTTGATGGTGAAATTGGTCCGGTATTAAGAGGCGATCTTCTCCAGTATTTTACATGGCCAGAGTGTACTGATGGACTTTATGCTATTACCGGGAATCACGAATTTATTGGAGGCGCTGACCGTACTATTCCATATATTGAAAGCAAAGGTATCCGATTTCTGAAAGATGAAATGGTAACTCTTGATGGCGGAATTCAACTTATCGGAAGAATCGACAGGGATTCGTATCGTTTTTACAGAAAAGAACGCATGGCTCTGGGTGAACTTATGAAGCAGGCAGATACGACAAAACCTGTCATTCTGCTTGACCACCAACCATTCCATCTTGATGAAACTGCGAAATATGGTATTGATCTTGAGCTTTCGGGTCATACACACAACGGGCAGATGTGGCCCCTCAATTATGTCACTTCAATGATTTATGAATTAAGCTATGGGTACCTGAGAAAAGGGAACACACAATTTATAGTCTCCTCGGGTTACGGATTGTGGGGCCCCAGGGTCAGATCGGGCAGCAGATCTGAAGTACTTTTGATAAACATCAAATTTACAGGAACCGGCAAGAAATTAAACTGATCCTCTAAAGAAACTCGTATATTTTTTCCAGACGGATGCCTCTGGAACCTTTTATAAGTATTGTTTTTCCGCTTAGTGATTCATTTTTAAGAAATTCAATAAGTTTATCCACATGATCAAATGATTTAAAACCGGATTTTAAGGATAACTTTTGAAATACCGGACCGACAAGAAGAACTGTTTCAGCAAAGTGAGATTGAAGCAACTTCAATACCTTAGAATGTTCTTCTTCGCTCTTATCTCCAAGTTCAAGCATATCGCCAAGGATAACAACCTTGGAATCAGCCTCTATAGCTGAAAAAGATTCAAGGGCAACAAACATACTTGTTGGATTGGCATTATAAGAGTCACAGATAAGCGTATTGTTTTTTGTAGCTTTAATCTGCGATCTGTTGTTAGCTGGCTGATATTTTTCAACCGCATCAATAATATCCTTTATCTCAACCCCAAGGAAAAGACCGGTGGCTATAGCTGCTCTGACATTTTCAAGATTGTAGCTGCCAAATAGATTTGTATTTAAATCGTAGGTATGGTGAAGGTAGGTTATTGATATCTTAAGATTAATATCAGATGGAAGCGGGTCTATTAACAGATCAATTCCGGTAGGATCAGAAAACGGAACTGCCCTGTTTATAATTTTAAATATTTTTTCAGTCAACAATGGATCTTTGTCGTTATACAGCGCGATCCCATTTACCTTACGCAGATGCTCATAAAGTTCTGTTTTTGCCTTAATAATGCCATCAACAGATCCAAAACCCTCAATGTGTGCAGTTCCGATATTTGTAATTATTCCGTAATCAGGTTTTGCAATAAGACATAAAGTTCTGATCTCGCCGATATGGCTGGCTCCCATTTCAATAATTAACATTTCTGTATCAGAAGGCGCTGACAGAATTGTAAGTGGAACTCCGATATGATTATTCAGATTCCCTTTTGTAAAATGAACTTTAAACTTTTTTGCCAGGATTGCGGCAAGAAGTTCCTTGGTGGTTGTCTTACCATTTGTTCCGGTAATAGCGAGTACCGGAATTTTCATTTCTTTTCTGCAATGTGCAGCAAGAGCCTGCAACTCAAACAGACAGTCATCAACAAGTATTGTGTTTTCAGTTTCAAAAAGAGGATCATCTATTATAGCACATAAAGCGCCTCTTGACAGAGCTTCTGAAGCAAATTTATTCCCATTATAATTATCACCCCAGAGTGCAAAAAAGATCTGACCTTTCCCAACTGTACGGGAATCAGTTGATACCCCTGTAGATTCCTTTAAAAGGCTATATAATTGTTCAGTTTTCATAGTTGTAAAAAAATGCCTCATTATGAATGCATAATGAGGCTAATATTGTCAGAGAACCAGATTCTACAGACCGGAAGGACTTCCAACTCTTATCATAGCGCATCTGAAACCGATATCGTCACGGGAACTCTCCTGATCGAGGAATCTTCTTGTAGACGGATTAAGCCAATATGCTCTGTCCCTCCATGATCCACCTTTATATACCCGGGAATTATCATTAATCAGAGTAACAAAATCATTAGCGTTCCCATTGTTATCCTGTGCATACATTCTGAGAGAACCCTTTTTCCCATCTTCTACTGTAAAATCAGTTCCTCCGCCGCCGGGAATTGCAGACTGAAGGTCGCCATCCCTGTAGTTTCTGTAATCGCCTTTCTGATAATTATATCTGTTTGCAACACTAATGTCTTTTACAGTATCGATAATCAAACGTCCGAGTTTATCTTTTGCTACAACCGAACCATTTACATCACGCTTCAAATCGGTATAAACGTTTCCTCTGAAGGGATTAAAACCATCGACATCCTCAGAAGTAAGCGGACGATAGACATCCTGTACCCATTCATTCACATTTCCTGCCATACAGTATAGTCCATAGTCGTTTGGCCAGTAAGATTTAACATCGACGGTGATACTTCCATTGTCGTTAAGGCTACCAGCTACTCCCATAAGGTCGCCTCTGCCACGAACAAAGTTTGCCATCATCTCACCTCTGTTTTTCTTCGATGAGTTTCTGACATTATGACCATCCCATGGATAAATCCTTCTTTCATAGATCCTCTCCTCAAACGTATTGCCTCTGAGTGCATAAGCAGCAAATTCCCATTCAGCCTCTGTAGGCAGTCTGTAACTTGGGAGCAGGACTCCGTCTTCAAAGTTTGTCCGGCGTTCTGTCTGATTTGGATTAAGACTTGGTCGTAACTGATTTACAACGCCTTCGTATTGACCTGCCAGATAAGCATCTGTATTAAAGTTCTTTTCATTTGCCTGATTCGGATCGGGGTTAAGTTCTCCTTCGTTAATAAGCAGCTGTTCATTAACTCTGTCTGTTCTCCACAGACAAAAATCGTTTGCTTTCACCCAGCTGACACCGACAACAGGGTAATTATTGTAAGAAGGGTGTCTGAAATAGTATTGAACATAAGGATCATTGAAACCCATCGGGCTTCTCCAGACTAAAGTATCAGGTAATGCTCTTCTATATACTTCAGGATAATCTATGTAAACCCTGCGCAACCAGAAAAGATATTCACGGTAGTCAATATTCTTAACCTCTGTTTCATCCAAATAAAAGGATGATACTGTAACTGTTCTTGGTTTGTTATTCCAATCGAACATTACATCCTGCTGCACCTGTCCCATCGTAAAACGGCCTCCCTCAATCAGGACCAGGCCAGGACCTGTTTTCTGTTCAGCTCCAAGTGCTACTTCAAATCCGCCATTGTCAGGATTATTATACTCCCAGCCTGTGGAAGAGGAAACATTATCTTTCCCCTTTTTCTTAAATATACAGGATGTAAAGAGCAAGACAGTGATTAAAACAACCGGTAAGGCTCTGAATTTATACATAATTCCTTTAGTTTTATGGCTTTTAATAACACCAAATATAATAAATTTTACTAAAACATTTTTCTTCTCATCAAATATAACTACAATTTGGGAAAATTTATTGTTTTGATTGTATTTCTTTTTTCAACATTATTTAAACTGAATGCCAGTCCTGTCTGATGCAGAAGCGAAAAAGGCATGAATTTATTTCCCGCCAGTGCATTAAACCTGTAATTGTAATATACAGCGATTCTTCCGATATTGAATGAAAATCCTGTCTGAATATTCAGGTTTTTCCCATTATCACCTAAAATTACAGCATTAATTGCCAGATATTTACTTTCAATTGCAGCCCCGGCTCCTGCATTAATAAATCCACTTTGTACTTCAATGTAGGTGAGAGGCCGGATATTAAGATTTTGCAATTTGTTTACACTAAAATCACCAGACAAATGGATGAGAAGCTTCCTCTTAAGTCTTTCGTTTGATGATCCCGTGGTTGATAAGTCAGGTTCGGCGAGGTGATTAATGGAAAACCCACCAGAATACTTTCCCGCGATAAAGAGAAATCCCGCACCTATATCAAATACGGTTTTTCCTGGAGAGGCCAGTAATTCTGAGGAAGGAATTGTCACTCCACCCAATGGATCAATCTGGTCAGGTAATATTGCATTCGCAAAGTTAAAACCTCTGTGATAAATTGAAGCTGAAAGCCCGGCATGAATAAAAAGATCCTTCCCGGCCTGTAAAAAATATGCATAAGATAATCCTCCTCTGAGATCGTTTATAATACCCCCGAGATAATCATCAGCAAGATATATTCCTGCGCCTCCGTGCAATTTCGAAAAATATGAATCGTAGGAAAAATAAACAGAATGCAGGTTATAATTATTGCCCGGGTAAAAGTTAAGATATGACAGCCTCAATGCATCATCTCCTTCGCTACCGGCAAGTGAAGGATTTTTTATCATTATCGTCTGATAAGATGGCCCAGGATCAGTTTCCTGTCCAAAACAATATGCCGGAAGAAAAAATGTGAATAAAAGAAATTTATTAAGTAGTCTCAACATGTTAAAAATTACTGCAATATCAACGAAATGATATCGTTATTATTATATTAAACCTTCACTTACAAAAAAACAAAATAAGTTAGCAAACAATTAGCACATTTCTATCTTTGTCAGTGCCAATGAAAAGACTTTTTCAAATATTGCCTGTATGTATAATGCTTTTATCCGCTAATCTGAATGCGCAGAATTTCAAAGATAGTTATTCTACAACTTCTAAACTCTCAGCAGGTAAATGGTTCAGGATTGCAGTAACTTCAGACGGTATTTACAGAATCGACTATTCAAAACTCAGACAACTTGGATTGGAGAATCCCTCGAATCCAAGTATTTACGGTAACAACTTCGGCCCGCTGTCATATTATAATGATGCTCCAAAACCAGACGATCTCAAGGAGCTTTCTGTTTATATTAATTCTGGCAGCGATGGAATTTTTAATGAGGGTGATTATCTGCTTTTCTTCGCGAAAGGTACTGGAAGGTGGATCTATAACCCTGCAACCAATGCCTACGATTTCAATCATCACAATTATTCTGACACCGCGTATTATTTCATCACATCAGGTACTACAACCGGGAAAAAGATACTTTCTGCTGTGGAACCTTCGCAACCTTCAAATTACTCTTCATCTGAGTCAGATGCATTATTCATCCATGAACATGATGATGAGAACATTATTAAATCAGGCAGGGAGTGGTTTCAGAAAGTTTCGGCAATTCATATTGACCCTGGTTTTACAGAACTGCTGACTGCCGGGAATGTAAAATACAACATCCGGGTTGCAGCCAGGGCATCATATCCTACTATCTTCAGTCTATACGAAGGATCAGCTCTCAAAAAAAGTATCAAGGTTCCGGGAGTCAATCTTTCTGATTTTACCGGCACCTATTTTGAGATTACAGATTCAACAGGTTCGATTCTGCCATCTTCAAAATCTCCTGTTTATGATATCAAATTCAATAATAATGGTCAAACCGGAGCTTCCGGATGGCTTGACTGGATAACGCTGCAGGGAAGAAGGTCAAATACTTTTACCGGTCCGGTAATGCAATTTAGTGACTCAAAATCTGTTGGACCAGGCAGGATTACAGATTTCACTATCCGGAGTATTATCAATGATGCGTATATCTGGGATGTAACTGATCCTGTTAATGTAAAAGATATTCCATATACCCCAACCGGGGAAAATATTGGCTTTAAAAGTTTTACTGATACTCTTAAAACATTTATTGTTTTTACCCCCGCCAATGCAATTGTACCAGTAATAAAACCAACTGCTGTTCCGAACCAGGATCTGCATTCATCTTCATCAGCCGATATGATTATTATTACTCACCCACTTTTCAGAGTTTATGCTGAAAAACTTGCAGATATTCATCTAAACACCGACGGACTGATTTCGCAGATTGTAACACCCGAACAGATATATAATGAGTTTTCAGGTGGGATACCTGACATTAGCGCTATCAGAAATTTTTTGAGAATGAAGTACCTGAAACAAAAGGAGAGCGCTCGTCCTCTTAAATATCTGCTCCTCCTTGGGGATGGTTCTTATGAAAATAAAACGAAACCCCCTGATAATCCCAATTTCATTCCCACTTATCAGTCAGAGAATTCAAATGTAGTTGTTTCTTCATTTACATCTGACGATTTCTATGGGCTTCTCGATGATGGAGAGGGGGAAGCAGATGGTACTGAAGATATCGGTATTGGTCGTCTTCCTGTTTCAGATACAACTCAGGCGGGAATAGTCCTTTTAAAAATTAAAAGATACCTTGACCCTGCCAATATGGGTGATTGGAAAAATATAATATGCCTTGCCGCAGATGATGAAGACGGCAATACACACATAACTGATGCTGAGGGTCTTGCGACCATTATTAATGATAGCGTTCCTGCTTATAATATTGCCAAAATTTATCTCGATGCTTTTAAACAGACAACCACAGTAAACGGACAGTCCTATCCGGAAGTTAATAAAGCTATCAACGATCGTATTAATTCTGGATGCCTTATTTTCAATTATACAGGACACGGAAACGAGAGTGGTCTTGCTGCTGAAAGAGTAGTTAAACCAGAAGATATTAAATCGTGGAGAAATGGCGGAAAACTTCCTCTTTTTATTACCGCTACGTGCGAATTCAGCAGATTCGATGATATTGAAATTAATGTGGCTACCAACCAGATGACCGGGAAGCCATCAGGTGGTGAAATGGTACTTCTGAACAAAGATGGTGGTGGAATTGCATTAATGTCCACTACCAGGGTTGTCTACTCCGCTCCAAATTACGATCTGAACAGAAACATTTTCGCCTGCGCCTTTAATCGTGACGCGAAGGGAAATTCCATGTCTTTTGGAGACATTATCAGGATTGCCAAAAACAATTCAGGAAATGGCCCGAATAAAAGGAACTTTACGCTACTCGGAGATCCGGCATTAAAACTGGCATATCCTTATTATGGTAAGGTAATCACTGACTCTATAAATAATGTATCTGTTTTTGAAAAGATTGATAGTCTGAAAGCGCTTTCAATGATTTCAATCGCCGGACATATAGAAGATCCTAAAGGGAATCTGATGAACACGTTCAATGGTATTGTCTCTCCACTGGTATACGACAAAGCAAGCAAAATAAAGACACTGGCAAATGATGGGGGACAGAGTATGGCTTTCAATCTAAGGAACAACATTCTTTTCAGTGGTAAAACAATGGCAAAAAATGGCAGATTCAGATTTAATTTTATTGTTCCGCGCGATATTGATTATTCATTCGGCTCAGGTAAAATAAGCTATTATGCCAGCGATGACAGAAAGGATATGAACGGCAGTTTCAGCAATATCATTGTAGGGGGATTCTCTAAAATACTGCTCACTGACAGTGATGGTCCTGAGATTAAATTATTTATGAACGATACACTCTTCAGAAACGGCGGAATGACAGACAGCAATCCCCGGCTGCTGGCGATCATAACTGATCAGACCGGCATTAATACAACCGGTTCAGGAATAGGACACGACCTGACAGGATACCTTGATAATGATCCTGACAGATCTTTCGTACTTAATAATTATTTTGAAAATGATTTTGACAACTATATGAGAGGAAGAATAAATTATAATCTGTCAGGATTAACCGAAGGCAGTCATTCTCTTACTGTAAAAGCATGGGACATTTTTAATAACTCATCTGAAAAAACGATTTTATTTCAGGTTTTTACAGGAGAAAAGTTCCTGCTCAAAAACCTACTGAATTATCCGAATCCATTTTTCAGGGAAACCAGCATCATTCTCGAACATAACAGACCTGATATTGAATTAAATGTTACGATAAATATCTTCAGTATTGACGGTAGGTTAATCAAAATTATTAAGACAAATGTCTCGCAAACCGGGTATACTCTTCCACCTGTAACATGGGATGGCAATGATGATGGCGGTAGAAAAGTCGGAAAAGGGATGTATCCATATTCTATAATAATTATTACCGGAAATGGTGAGGCAGCAAGGGCGTTTGGACGTATGATCATTTTGTGAGAGTTACACAATATTAAGGATGAAAAATAGTTTTATATTTGTAAAACCGTTGAATGATAAAAATTAGTATGGAGAAAAAGATAGTTGCACTAGTGTTATTACTTATTGTCTTTTCAGGTAAAACATTACTTTTTTCGCAACAAAGTACAGGCGCGTTAAATGCAATACAGACAGTTGTTCCTTTTCTGACAATTGCTCCCGACTCAAGAGCCGGAGCTATGGGAGATGCCGGTGTTGCAACATCCCCCGACGTTTATAGCCAGCACTGGAATCCAGCTAAATTTGCTTTTATAGATGGAAATGGCGGAATAGGAATTTCCTATTCACCCTGGCTCAGAAATCTTGTTCCTGATATTAATATCGCCTATCTTGCAGGATATAAAAGAATCGACACCCGGCAAGTCCTCTCTGCCAGTCTGCTTTATTCCTCGCTTGGAGCGGTACCATTCACCGATATATTTGGCCAACTGGAACGCACATTTAATCCAAATGAATTTTCTCTGGATGCAGGTTATTCAAGGCTATTTTCCGAAAATTTTTCCGGAGGAATAGCTTTCAGATTCATATACTCAAACTTAACTGGAGGATCTTACTCCGGGGGAGTTGCCACAAAACCAGGAATTTCATTTGCAGCCGACATTTCGGGATATTACCAGAAGAAGATCAGTCTTTTCAGCAAAGATGGTCAGCTTGGTCTTGGTCTCAATTTTTCAAACATCGGAACTAAGATGAGTTATTCAACATCACAAACAGCCGATTTCATTCCTATGAATATGCGCCTGGGGACTGCGGCTACGATTAACCTTGATAATTTTAATAAAATAACTGTAACACTCGACCTGAACAAACTCCTTGTTCCAACACCACCTGTTTACAGCAGTATCAGGCCAGATAGCATAATAGCGGGTAAAGATCCGAATGTATCTGTCCCTGTTGCAATATTTCAGTCATTTTTCGATGCTCCCGGAGGTTTTAAGG
Organism: Bacteroidales bacterium; assembly: GCA_025358645.1. Lineage (GTDB taxonomy): Bacteria > Bacteroidota > Bacteroidia > Bacteroidales > VadinHA17 > LD21. The sequence continues at coordinate 8,142 of JANYIW010000111.1, read as the reverse complement.
AAGAACTGCATGAAATAACCTATTCAACAGGAGTTGAATACTGGTATAATAACCAGTTTGCAATCAGGGGTGGTTATTTTCATGAAAATGCAACTAAAGGAAACCGGAAATACTTTACTGCCGGCGCTGGATTCAGACTCAAAGCTTTTACTCTTGATTTCTCCTACCTTATGCCTCTTTCGCAAAATAATCCTCTTGCCCATACTTTGAGGTTTTCCATCGCATTCGATTTCAATGCATTAAGAAACGCCAGCAGGTCAAAGGCATGAACATAAGGATTGGACAGGGCATTGACTTTCACCGGCTTGAAACAGGATTAAATTTATGGTTAGGGGGAGTAAAGATCCCATCTGAAAAAGGTTGTGTGGCTCATTCAGACGGAGACGTTCTTCTTCATGCGATATGTGATGCTCTGCTTGGTGCAGCAGGATTAAGGGATATCGGATACTATTTTCCTGATACTGACAATAAATACAAAAACATCGACAGCAAGATTCTACTGAAAAATACCTGTGAGCTGATCAGGCAAAAAGGATATAGTGTGAATAATATAGATTGTACGATATGCCTGGAGAAACCTAAAATATCTTCTTTCGTTCAGGAAATGAAAAACACAATATCATCCATTGTTGAAACTGAATCTGATAACGTTGCAGTCAAAGCTACCACCACAGAAAAGCTCGGATTCACCGGAAGAGAAGAGGGAATTGCCGCTATAGCAGTTGTTCTTCTTACCAAATAAAGTACTTTTTACCACCTGCCTCACACCCCTTTCAGAGCTTCGTCAATTATCTCATCATTTGCAATATATGGTATAGTCACATTAAGATCAGGTGTCCTTTCCATCTCTCTTTTCAGAGTAAACATGGCCGCCTTGTTACGCGCCCAGCTTCGTCGGGCAATTCCATTGTTGACATCCCAGTGGAGCATTCTGCGAAGTTTATTTTCAGTATCGGGAGTACCATCGAGCACCATCCCAAATCCTCCATTTATAACTTCACCCCATCCTACCCCGCCTCCATTGTGCAATGATACCCAGGTAGCGCCACGAAAGGAGTCACCGATTACATTCTGAACTGCCATATCTGCTGTGAACTTTGAGCCGTCATAAATATTTGAAGTTTCCCGGTAAGGTGAATCAGTACCAGACACATCGTGATGGTCTCTTCCAATTACCATGGGAGCAGAAATTGCACCTTCTGATATGGCCTTGTTAAAAGCTGAAGCAATCTCAATTCTTCCTTCAGCATCAGCATAAAGAATACGTGCCTGGGAACCAACTACCAGCCTGTTTTTGCCTGCATCTTTAATCCAGTGAATATTATCATTCATCTGTTGTTTTATCTGATCCGGAGATTTTTTAATCAATTTTCTGAGTACCCCGATGGCAATTTTATCTGTCACTTCCAGGTCTGAAGGTTCGTTTGAACAACAGACCCATCTGAATGGACCAAACCCGAAATCGAAACACAGTGGACCCATAATATCCTGAACATAAGACGGATACTTAAATTCGCCATCAGGCTTCAAAATATCTCCCCCAGCCCTTGAAGCCTCCAGGAGGAAGGCATTACCATAATCAAAAAAGTATGTACCTCTTGCTGCGTGCCTGTTTATAGCTTCCACTTGTCGTCTTAATGATTTGCGGACGGCATCCTCAAACTTTTCAGGATTTTCTGTTATCATTCTATTTGATTCTTCAAAACTTAACCCGGCAGGATAATAACCTCCTGACCATGGATTATGAAGTGAGGTCTGGTCAGAACCCAGATCAACATAAATATTTTCATCAGCAAATTTTTCCCACAAATCAACTATATTGCCCTCATAAGCGATTGATATTGCCTTCTTTTCTGCAGTTGCCTCTCTCACTCTTTTAACAAGACCATTCAAATCTGAAAAGACTTCATCGACCCAACCCTGCGAATGTCTGGTTTTAAGAGCCTTTTGATTTACTTCAGCTATAACAGAAATTATACCGGCAATACTTGCTGCTTTTGGTTGGGCCCCTGACATCCCCCCAAGTCCGGATGATACAAATAGTTTACATTTTAACCCATCGGCAGGCTTGCCTGTCATTCTGGCTGCATTCAGAAGTGTAATAGTAGTCCCATGAACAATGCCCTGAGGACCGATATACATGTAGGAACCTGCTGTCATCTGACCATATTGTGAAACTCCAAGGGCATTAAACTTTTCCCAGTGATCCTGTGAAGAATAATTTGGGATTACCATGCCATTTGTTACAACTAACCTCGGAGCATCTTTCGTTGAGGGAAAAAGACCAAGCGGATGACCTGAATAGATAATGAGTGTCTGCTCTTCGGTCATCTCTGAAAGATATTTCATTGTTAACCGGTACTGTGCCCAGTTCTGAAAGACTGCACCATTACCTCCATAAGTAATCAGTTCATGAGGATGCTGAGCGACGGTAATATCGAGATTATTCGAAATCATAAGCATAATTGCAGCTGCACTCCTCGTCCGGTAAGGAAAATCATCAATATGGCGCGCTTTAATCACATAATCTGGTCTGAACCTGTACATATAAATTCTTCCATAAGTTGCCAGCTCGTCAGCAAATTCTTTAGCAAGAAGAGGATGAAATCTTTCCGGAAAATATCTCAGGGCGTTCTTTATTGCAAGTCGCTTTTCTATGCTATTCAGTATATCTTTTCTTTTGGGTGCGTGATTAAGATTCTGATCATACAATTTAAGCGCTGGCATTTCGTAAGGAATCCCCTCAGCTATCATTCTTTTAAAATCAGAGATTTTCATAATAATTGGATTCTGTCTGTTGTTGTAAAGTTAGTGAAAACAAAAAAGCCGGCCCATATAGAGTCAGCTTTCTTTATTTCTTAATGGCCTTCTAAAGATGGCCTTCTTTTATAATTTCATCGTCAACGAGAATTCGTCCGCAATATTCACATACGATAATCTTCTTTCTCGATTTAATGTCGAGTTGTCTTTGAGGAGGTATCTGATTAAAACAACCTCCACATGCATCCCTCTGTACCGGTACCACAGCAAGCCCGTTTCTCGCATTGGTACGGATCCTTTTGTAAGCGGTAAGTAACCTGTCTTCAATAATTGCCTCAACTTTTTCAGATTTTTTATAGAGACCCTCTTCTTCTTTCTGAGTATCGGAAATAATCTCATCGAGTTCCGATTTTTTGTTTTCAAGGTCGGACTTGCGATCGTTAAGAGTTACTTCCGAATCATTAATAACCAATTTCTTTTCCTCAATTAGAAAATTGAACTCTTTAATTTTTTTATTGAATAGTTCAATCTCCAGGTTTTGATATTCAATCTCTTTCGAAAGCGAATCAAATTCCCTGTTATTTCTTACGTTTTTTTGTTGTTCTTCGTATTTTTTTATCAGAACTCCAGCGTCGCTAATCTCATTATTCTTCTTATCAACCGACTTTTCAAGGTTCGCTACTTCGTCTTTCAGATTTCCTAAACGTGTCTCCAGACCTGCTATCTCATCTTCAAGATCCTGTACTTCCAGCGGCAATTCACCTCTTAGTGTCTTTATCTTATCTATCTCTGAATCAACTAATTGTAAACCATATAATGCTCTTAATCTCTCTTCAACAGAAATTTCAGACTCATGTGATTTTGCTTTTTCCATCTTTAAAAATAATTTATCGGATTCGTATTTGTTTCTGAAAACCGGACTGCAAATTTAGGGAATTTTTTCATAATTAGGTCTTTTAAAATTTCTCTGGAGAATTTTTCACTTTCAAAATGACCGGTATCAACCAGTAGAATCTTATTCTCCGCATTAAAAAAATCATGATATTTAATGTCTGCTGTCAGAAATGCATCTGCTCCAGAACGAATTGCATCATTGAGCAAAGAGGCGCCTGAGCCTCCGCAGAGTGCAACCTTGCTGACTTGTTTACCTGTCGGATTCGAGTACCTTACCCCCCTTGCTTCAAATACCGAAGAAATAAGTTTCAGAAAATCATTTTCCGAAACCGGAGTATGAAATTTTCCGACACACCCTAAACCTATCTCAATATTATTGTTTTCAAGTGCGTAAAGATCATAGGCAACTTCTTCATAAGGATGAGCATCAAGAAGAGCCTTTATCACTTTATCTTTAAGATGAGTAAACAATATAGTTTCAAAGCGAATCTCTTTTTCAAAATGGATCTTTTCTTTTTCACCCCGAAATGGATTTGTCTTTTCGTTACCCCTGAAGCTACCTGTTCCTGAGATTGCGAATCCACAATGGTCATAATTGCCAATTGCACCTGCTCCAGCTATAAAAAGTGCATTTTTCACCTCTTCAAGATGAGATTCAGGAATATAAGTAACAAGTTTTAATAATCTGTTCTCTGAGGGTGATAACACACTTACCTCTTCCAGACCAATCTTTTCAGCCATCTTCCTGCTGACACCATTATTTAATTGATCAAGATTGGTGTGAGCGGAGTAAATAGCAATATCTTTCTTTACAGCTTCATAGAGAATCCTTTCGGTAAATGATTTGCCGGTCAGGCTCTTTATTCCGTTAAATATAAGTGGATGATGTGATATTATCAAATCGCATTTAGATGCTAAAGCTTCAGAGATGACCTCTTCGGTAATATCGAGACAGATCATTGCTGAAGTGATCTCCTTTTGTGGCAGTCCGATCTGCAGTCCGGAATTATCATAACTTTCCTGAAGTGCTAATGGAATTGCGGAATCGAGATATGAACAGAAATCCTTTAATTTCATATTTTATTGTCAATAAGGCTATTTTTGCAAATTTTTAACCGTTGCGGTTAACTGGATTTTATTAAATATTATCTCTGATATCGAGAAGCATAGATTTTATTTTCATAAGAGATTCGTTGACCTCATATTTATAATCGGTCTCTTCCCACTTTTCTGATAGTCGTTTTTTAGCTCCCGAAAGTGTCATTCCTTCATCTTTTACCAGGTGATGTATTATCCTCAGGTTTTTGATATCTGCAGGAGTAAACAGGCGGTTGCCTTTTTTATTCTTCATTGGTTTTAACACATCGAACTCATTTTCCCAAAACCTTACTGTCGATATCGGTACTCCGAGCATTTCAGCAACTTCACCTATTGGGTAGTAGAGTTTTTCGACTTTTTTTTCTTTATACGGCATAGTAAGAATATTGTACTAAGTAAGATTTTAATCAAAAGATTGACCTGTTTTAGAAGAGATCTCGATCATTCTTTCATATTCTTCTGAATTGAGATCTTCAAAATAATAGTTGACAGGATCAACATTTACGCCATTTAGCTTTATCTCATAATGAAGATGATTTGCTACTGAAGTCCCTGTACTACCTACAAATCCGATAATATCGCCTCTCTGCACTTTCTGGCCGGCCTTTACATTGAAATTGCTGAGATGTGCATATATGCTTGAATAACCGAAACCGTGATCAATAATTAAATGTTTTCCGGCCCCTCGTTGTGCTGATAATAGTGCAACAACAGTTCCATTCCCTGTCGCATAAACTTCAGTTCCAAAGGGAGCAGTGAAATCCATCCCGTAATGAAACTTACTTATCTTATAGATAGGATGAATCCTCCAACCGAATCCTGAAGCAGTTCTCGTAAGGTCCTTATTGGAAATTGGAAGAATTGCAGGAACTGATTTAAGCATATCTCCCTTGTTTATAGCCAGTTTAATAAGGTCGTCGAATGATTTCGACTGGACATAAACCTTTTTCCTGATCTTATCAAGCCGGTTTGCGGTTTCTATAACAAGGTTGGAATTATTATAACCTTCGAGAGCCTCATATCGGTTTACTCCTCCTATTCCCCCCTCTCTCTCAGTTACCGGTATGGGTTCTGCTTCAAAAATAGTTCTATAGAGATTATCATCGGTTTTCTGCAGGTCCTCAAGAACATTCTCAACAGTTCCCATTTCCCTGTGAATCAGTTCGTACTGAATGGTAATCTGCTCAACTTCCCGTTTCAGGGCTTTCTCCTTGGGAGAATCAAAGAACGAAGCAAAAATTACCCAATAAATAAGAGCAATAATTACTGACCCGGTAAAATAGGCCAGAAACCTTAGCAACAAAGTCCTTATTCCGAGTCTTATTCTATCAAAACTCAGAGAATCGGGATTAAACTTATATTTTGTCGGTGGCATAATGTGCAAAGATAATCAATTCTGAAAAAAAAGAAACTCGCTATCCAATTTGGATATTAAGATGAATGAAATTGAAGTGTAAAGGAGAGATTATCTTAATTTGGATTTTGATTCGAATGCCTGAATCATTTCATTGTATTCCTCAGTGCTAACATCGTTATTAAAGAAATTAATAGGATTCTTATGTGCACCAAATTGTTCGATCTGATAATGAAGATGAGGGCCGGAAGACAAACCGGTGCTTCCGCTTATACCTATAATATCACCTCGTTTAACATTCTGCCCTCTAACAACTTTAATATCGCTAAGATGACCATAGACAGTCCGAAAACCGTAGCCATGATCAATTACAATGCAATTTCCGAATCCCCCTGAATTATAGCCGGATTCAACAACTGAACCATTTCCTGTGGCATACACATCAGTACCATAAGGTACATCAAAGTCCTGACCGTTATGCATGCGTCCAATACCTAATACAGGGTGAACAGTGCGCCATTTGAGTCCGTCCCCAAGTCTGAATTTTACACTCACCGGACTTATCCCCGGGAAATGATCAATTTCCCTTTTCCACTCAACAGATCTTTCGGTTATAGACTTAAAAGATTCGTTCTGAACAGTCGCCCTGCTCTTTATTTCATCAATTTTTGATTTATATGATATTAGCATATCTGAGTTCTGATAACCTGACAGATCGCGGTACCTGTCAACACCTCCATATCCGGCTTTTCTGTATGATTCGGGAACACTGTCCATATCGAGTATTGGCCTGTAACGCTTGTCATCAGAGAGCCTGAGACTGTTAAGAGATGCAACTGAATTGTTTAACTCTCTTCCGATAAGTGAATACTGAAGTTTCAGGTTTTCAATCTGCTGACTTAGTAACTTCTCTTTTGGTGAACCAAACACGTTTTCAAAGAAAGTACCATAAATGGTTGCAACAATAACTGATGCGGCAAACCATAAAATAACATACATAAACTTCTTCTTCCAGGGCAACCTGATCTGCTTATATTGCAGATCAGAAAAATCAAGTACGTATTTCTTGTTTCGTATCAACTGGGAGAGGTTTTTTTTAATTTTATTTTGCAATTTGACAAATCTAAACCAAATAAACTAATTTTACAACCCAAATTTTGACGAACGGTAATTTAACATAATTCTAAATAAGATGAAGTCACTGGAACTGAGGCAGTTATTTTTTGAGTTTTTCGAATCTAAGGGTCATATGATAGTACCATCCGCACCTATGGTAGTTAAAAATGACCCGACACTGATGTTTACCAATGCAGGAATGAACCAGTTCAAAGATATTTTCCTCGGAAACAGATTGGCTGTAAATAAAAGAGTTGCAAACTCCCAGAAGTGCTTAAGAGTATCAGGAAAACATAATGATCTTGAAGAGGTTGGACATGACACCTATCACCATACGATGTTTGAAATGCTTGGCAACTGGTCATTTGGCGATTACTTTAAAAAAGAGGCAATAAGCTGGGCATGGGAATTTCTTCATGAAAAATTGAAAATTGATAAAGAGCGTCTATACGTTACTGTTTTTGAGGGTGATGAATCTGAATCACTTGAATTCGACCAGGAATCATTCGACCAGTGGGCATCGAATATTGATAAAAGTCGTATTCTGAAGGGATCAAAAAAAGATAATTTCTGGGAAATGGGTGAAATGGGGCCATGCGGGCCTTGTTCTGAAATACATGTTGATCTGCGGAGTGAATCGGAAAGAAAAAAAATGCCTGGACATGAACTTGTAAATAAAGGACATCCCCTTGTAATTGAGATCTGGAACCTTGTATTCATACAATATAATCGTAAAGCGGACGGAAAACTGGAGCATCTTCCTTCAAAACATGTAGATACCGGGATGGGATTTGAGAGGCTCTGCATGGTTGTTCAGGATAAAAAATCGAATTATGATACTGTCATTTTCCAGGATATAATAAAGGAGTTATCTTCAATTACAGGCAAGAAATACGGAGTTAATGATAAATGGGATATTG
>JANYIW010000109.1 GCA_025358645.1 Bacteroidales bacterium | reverse complement strand
GCCATCGCTTCTCCATACGCACCAGCTGACCTTATTGCAATAATATCGCCTCTGACGGTTTCAGGCAGTTCAATATATTTTGCGAAGGTATCAGATGACTCACATACAGGTCCTACAACATCATACCGGTAAATATTTCCTGATGAAGTAAGATTTTCTATCTTGTGATGTGCCTGGTAAAGAGCTGGCCGTATCAGGTCAGTCATACCTGCATCAATGATTGCAAATATAGTATTACTGCCATTCTTTATAAACAGGACTTTTGATATCAGACTGCCGCACTGCCCTATGATTGATCGTCCCGGCTCTATGTGTAACTCCTGACCTGGAACCAGATCGATGAACTCATTAAGCAACGAAAAATAATCGTGAAAATCCGGATCATTATCCGGATTTTCATAGTCAATACCCAACCCTCCGCCGACATTGAGGATTTCTAAATTAATATTGTGAGTGGAGAACCATAACTGCAATTCATTTATCCGGGCACATAAACTTTTAAATACCGACATTCTGGTAATCTGGGAACCAATATGAAAGTGTATTCCTATCAACCTTATGCTTTTAAAATCTGATAGTTTTTTTACCACATTATCCAACTCCCAGGTATTTATTCCGAACTTACTTTCTTCAATACCGGTTGTTATGTACTTATGTGTATGAGCTTCGATATAAGGATTGATTCTTAATGCTATCTGTGCAGTTTTTTCCTGTTTTGCAGCCAATTGATCAATAACCTCAATCTCAGGAATTGATTCACAGTTAAAACAAAATATGCCGGCTTTTAGTGCAGCATTAATATCCTTATCAGTTTTACCAACTCCTGCAAATACTATATCTGAAGGGTTGAATCCTGCAATTATCGCGGCATTAATTTCATTGAAACTGACACAGTCGGCTCCGAAACCGTAGGAGGAGATTATTTTAAGAATCCCCGGGTTTGAGTTAGCCTTAACTGCATAATGAACTTTATATCCGGAATTATCTGACTCTTTCTTTACAACATCGAGGGTAGATCTTAAAATGTCAAGATCATAATAATAAAAGGGAGTTTCAATTTTCCTGAATTTTTCTGTAGTAATTTTATTAATCATTTTCCTAATTAAAAAGATGTTTGCTGAGTAATCTTAAAGCTTCTATTTTGTTGGATGTATCAATCAGGAGAGAGAGACTGTTAGGACTACCTCCATAAGAGATCATCTTCAGAGGAATGGTGTTAAGCGCTTCAAATATTTCAGGTGCTGAACCTGTCCTTTGTGTGCGGAAATCTCCGACAATGCATATAATTGTCTGATTTTCTTCAACTTCCACCGTGCCAAGCTCTTTCAGGTCTTTTGCTATCTGTTTAATGAAATCGGAATTGTCAATTGTTATTGATACTGCTACCTCTGAAGTGGTAATCATATCTATTGGTGTTCTGTAAACTTCAAAGATCTCAAATACTTTTCGAAGAAATCCGTAAGCCATCAACATCCTGTCAGATCTTATCCTTAATACCGATATTCCATCTTTTGCGGCAACGGCTTTATAATCCTGGAGGATAGATGAAGATGTTATTAAAGTACCAATATCTTCAGGCTCCATTGTGTTTTTAAGTCTGACAGGAATGTTTTTTTCTTTGGCAGGATTAACACTTGAAGGGTGCAATATTTTAGCGCCAAAATAGGCAAGTTCCGCGGCTTCATCGAAGGATAATTCCCTTATAACCTTTGTGTTCTCAACAAAACGAGGATCGTTATTATGTAACCCATTAATATCAGTCCATATCTGAATCTCTGATGCGTTGACAGCAGCTCCAATCAGGGACGCTGTAAAATCACTACCTCCGCGTTTCAGATTATCTATCTCTCCATAAGCATTTCTGCAAATAAATCCCTGGGTTATAATAATATTCTCTGACAGATAGTTTTTAAGTTCCCGTTCAATATTCTCTTCAATATAAAAGGAATCAGGTTCTCCATCCTTATCAATCCGCATGAAACTAAGAGCCGGCACCAACGTTGAGTTAATGTTTTTTTCCTTAAGGAGAAGATGGAATAATGAAGTGGATATTAGTTCTCCCTGAGCAAGAATTGCTTTTTCCTGAAGCTTTGTAAATACTCTGAGAGTAAAATTCCTTATATATTCAAAATGTGAATCAATCAGTTCGTGTCCGGATTTTTTAAAACTCTCAGTGTCAAACAGCTCCTCAACTACCTGATGATATTCTGATCTGAGATTGTTATTTCTGACCGATGCTTCATTTATATTGTCCGCGTACAGAAGTTCAGCTATTTCAGCAAGGCTGTTTGTAGTTCCTGCCATAGCAGACAACACAACGATCTTTTGCTCATCATCTTTAATTAAAGGTATTAAAGCTTTCATCCTCTCGGGATTTCCTACTGAAGTCCCCCCAAATTTCATTATTTTCATAAGAGCAAATTATTATAAAAAAACCTGCATTCATTTGCAGGTCTGTATATCTCTTTTTGGTTAAATTTTACAAATAAAGATAATTAAAACCTGTAATTCAGATGTTTAATACACAACAATATCCTATTTATCTGTTTATTCATGCACTTGTTATCATGGAGCAAAAATATACTTTTAATTAATATGTGTATCGGGAATCATGTATAAAAATTTATTTCATCCTTTTAAACTCACCCCAACCCCGCTTCACAAAGAGATTTTTAATTCTTTTTTCTTATATTTCATTTTTATTTATATTTTTGCACCCGCTATCTTTTATGCCCAGATGGCGAAATTGGTAGACGCGCTAGTTTCAGAGACTAGTGTCAGTAATGATGTGCAGGTTCGAGTCCTGTTCTGGGCACAAACCCATCTCGCCCAGATGGTGAAATTGGTAGA
>JANYIW010000085.1 GCA_025358645.1 Bacteroidales bacterium | reverse complement strand
GGATATAATCCGCAATTCCAATTGTGTTAAAGTATTGAATAATAGTCAATTAATTGATTTTATAACCATTTCCATTCATATTCCGTATAATCATTTGCAAGAGTGGTTACTGATATCAGAATGTGTCCTTCTCCTTGCTGTAGTGGGTGGTTTGATTACAATACAGAAAATTGCAAAAGAATAAAAAAAGAAATTTGCTTGCATAATAAGTGTTAAATAAATTGAGTTCCTATCTTCGTAACATTCAAGAACACTATCATCTAATCAAAAATATTAAAAATGTATATAACCCAAATGCCTCATTTCCTTGACGAAACAGGAAATATTCCAAAACAAATGCCCAGGGAAGCCAGAGAATTAGGGAGTTTCATGGCTCTGGTAGTTGATACTACAACCATAAGTTGTCCTAAGACTTTAACATTAACAGATATCAGGTGCTTTAAAAAAAAATGTGAGGGGTTGATTAAAAGTGAGATAACAGATAAAAATGATGATGTCCACTGGGTATGTTCAAAATGTCCGAACGAAGGTTTGATAAGCAAATGGCAAAATACGAAATGGGATAATAAGAATAATAAAAAACCATTGTAATTTATTGATTTACAATGGTCTTTTTTGTTTTGTAGTCGGGGTGAGAAGACTCGAACTTCCGGCCCCTACGTCCCGAACGTAGTACGCTACCAACTGCGCCACACCCCGATAATCTGAATTTCCGGCCTTGATACACAGGCCAAAGAGTACAAAAATAATCAATCTATCATCATTACAAAACGATTTTTACTTTACTCCGTTGTCATCACACTATTTTTCTACTCAGCTTTCCCTTTAAGATACTCCCCTCATAAACCATGGATGGAGGAGTATAATACACTCATACAAACTGAACAAAAGGGATATTCTGAGATAGTTCTGATACTTTCTTTTCAGATTGAGAATATTTTAATAAAAATTTCTCAGATTGAGAATAATTCATTTTAGAAATTTCTCTTTTCAAATAATATTGTTTTTAAAAGTATCAGAAATTCAGTCGGTTAACTTTTTGGAATCATTTATTTCTACGTGCTGCTAATTTTGGCATATCCTTTGTTTATTCTTTTAATATAATTAAGAAAGTCCACTTAAAAAATACACAATAAAGGGCATTATGGGTTAACATAAGATTATAAACGATTTTCATTCAAAAGGCACAGATCATGAGAACTAATACAGAGGGATACTGGAAAGATAAAAGTGAAAAGCTTTTAAAAAAATATGTTAATCTTACCGATAAAGATTTGAGATTTAATCTGGGTAAGGAAAAAGAGATGATTGAAACAGTGGGTTTTAAACTTGGAAAATCCATGAAGGAGTTGCTTAGCATTATTATAACACTTTGATTAAATTCTGGCACGAATTTTTTAAAATCGGTCAAAGTGATTAATAATTAAATGTTCTTGCGAATTCGTAAGTGCAGATCTAAAAGTAATTTCTTCATCTATATATATGAAAAAGCCTGGCACAAAAGTGCCAGGCTTAATTTTTTTTAGTGTTGTGAAGTTGTAAAAGTGATTGTGAAATAATCACGGTTAAAATACTTTAATAAATATTTTAACTGCCAGCAGGTTGCAAATCTCTTTATCCAAATAATCTTCTCCTTGTTTAACTATTTTACTCCGGACCTTAGAACCTTTCTCGGGAGCTAATAAGACCCCGATCAATGCACCGGCAGCGATGCCAGCCAGTGCGCCTAAAACAGTCTGCTTCGTATTGATAAGGATTAAGAGAAATTTGCAGTTTCCTGATAAAAGAATAAATTTAGCCACTCAAATAAGTGATATTATGTACCGGCATCTCTTTCGTTTTGTTGTAATGACAGTCACCATCCTCACTATAAACCTTCTAAACAATGCAATAAGTAAATATATAGTTAGTTATAAAAATCACTATAAACCAATAGTATTTACTTTACTTGGGATGGCAGTAACCGTAGTGATTCTTTATCCTCTTTTTATAAAACTTGAGAGCTGGATTAAGGATATTTCTGTGAAAGCTATCAAATCCGGAAGATCTGTAGCAGGCAAATATTTTGGGTTATTATTTATTTTCCTTACAGCTTTACTGATACTCTTCTATTTCTATGCAAAGATGTGGTACCATATTGATTTTTTTCAGTTCCTTCTTCATGGTAAAGCAGGTGGTTAATAGCAATTAAATCCAGTCATAAGGTGTTTCCTGATAAACATAATAATTCAACCAGTTTACAAAAAACAAATTGGCATTAGCACGCCATTTTACAAGAGGCTTTGATTTAGGATTATTATCAGGATAGTAGTTCTCCGGAATATCTATTGCCAATCCTTTTGTCAGATCGCGCTCGTATTCATCTTTAAGAGTATCTGAATTATACTCAAAATGACCTGTCACAAATATCTGCCGGCTATTTTTTGAGATAACAACATGAACACCTGCTTCTTCTGACCAGGCAGCCAGTGTTAAACCAGGATGTTGTTTAATGTCTGCTTTTCTGTTTTCTGTATAACGGGAATGAGGCGTTAGGAATGTATCGTCAAAACCCCGGAATAATGGTATTTTATTATCTGTAATCTGATGCTCAAATACTCCGAATAACTTTTTCTCCAGCGCATATTTTTGAATCCCGTAATGATGATATAACCCTGCCTGGGCACCCCAGCATATATGCAAAGTGTTGGTTACATTTGTTTTACTCCAGTCCATTACTTCTGAAATTTCATTCCAGTAGTCAACTTTCTCAAATTCAAGATTCTCTACTGGAGCTCCTGTAATTATCAGACCATCATAGCGTTTGTGTTTAATTTGGTCAAATGTGTTATAAAAAATATTTAAGTGTTCTTTTGAGGTATTTTTTGAATCATGTTTATCCATATAAAAAAAGTCAAGTTCTATCTGCAGTGGTGTATTTGACAGAACTCTTATAAAGTCGGTTTCAGTTACAATTTTAAGCGGCATCAAATTACAGAAGGCGATTCGCAAAGGACGTATATCCTGCTGTGCTGCACGCTGCTCATCCATAATAAAAATGTTTTCATTCTTAAGGATAGTAATTGCCGGTAGATTATTTGGGATTTTTATTGGCATTGTATTGTACTCATTTATGTCAGGATGCTAAATTATACTTTTCAATTATGAATAAGACAGATATTCCTTATATAAGTTCAGGCAAAAAGTATTTTCACTCAAAAGGACAATCCGTCTGTAGAATAATTATTACATTTACAGCATTGTATTCAGTTTTTATCGAATGATCCAAAATCCCTGAAACAAAGCATTCTGGTTTATGGATGTTTTTACTAATTATTATAGACTTCATAAAAATCCTGGTGTTAAGAGACGGAATCTCTTGAAATATTTATTGATTTCAATCGAGGCAATGGCAATTCTGGTTGCTTTCCAGACTTCATATTTCATCAACTACTATGAAAGAGGCAATTTATTTTTTTCCGAAAAAAATATATTTATACTTTTCATAGCTATTTTACCTTTCTGGCTTCTGACGCTATATCTTATAAGGAGTACCGGGATACCAGCGAAACGTTATAAGGTTCTGTCTTTGTTGTACTTCCAGTCATCAACTACGATATTCTTTCTTCTAACTCTTTTTTATTTTTTCTTTAGGTTGAACCCTGTTCAGGGATTGTTTCTGCTGGAACTTCCATTCTTTGGATTTCTTTATTTGTTTTTTGGCAGGATATTGATTTATAAAGTTCTTAACAGATTCGGTGAAAAGGATCGCAATAATATGATTGTTATCATAATCGCAGACGATTCTTCTTTACCTTTTATTGAAAATCTTTTATCAAATAAGGAATTGGGATATAAGGCCGTAGTAATATTTACTGAATCTGCAGCAGTAAAAGCCCGGTATGAAAATATTTCAATTATACTACCTGAAAAATTTTCAGGAATAATCAGCAAATTGATAGAAGTGGATTTCATTGATGAGCTGCTTTATTTAAAAGAGAAACCAGATTCCGATGAGGTAAGGGAAATCATTTCAACATGTGAAGATCGCGGGGTTACATTCAGAGTAAGGGATCCTAATCCTAAAGTTAATCTTTCAAGTGCAGTCAAAACTGATATTGCAGCTAACAAATTTCTGAGTTTTATTAACATTCCAAATAATTCCTATGCTCAGGCAATAAAGAAAACTTTGGATATTAATTTAGCTCTCCTGATGATTGTTGTCTTATGTCCTGTTCTGCTTATTTTAAGTGTTCTCGTAAAAATAACATCACGAGGTCCTGTAATTAGTAAACTTTCTAAAGTTGGATGGAGAGGCCGTCAGATTAAAGTCTACAGATTCAGGACTATGTATTCAAAAGCTGACAATAGTAGCTTTTATATGCAGTCTAAAATGAAGGTTCCCTGGTCCGAGTACGGATTGGATCAACGTATTACAAAAGTCGGGAGGTTTCTTATTAAGTCAGGGTTGGACCAGCTCCCGGAGCTATTTAATGTTTTAAAGGGAGAGGTGTCAATTACTGGTCCCCAGCATCCTCTTGAAAGTGAAAAAATAAAATCGCACAATAGAAAGTACTCCTGAAGGAATTTGTGACATCCCGGCTATTTCCTTTAAAACCTCTGCAGTATTTACAACATTTAATATAAGATCCGCACCCGTATTGTATGTGGAATATTCCTAAGGTCCTTAATGACTGAAGCATCCAACTCACTCTCCGTTTCCAGGATAACATAACCGATATCAGAATCGGTCTGAAGATATTCAGCTGAAATATTGATACCTTTTGAAGAAAAATAATGGTTTATTTCGCCCAGAACACCCGGAACATTCTTATGTATATGTAAGAAGCGTTGTTTGGAGGAGTTGGCCTGCAATGCAATCTCAACGAAGTTCACTGCCCCAATAGTTGATCCTGTATCACTATATCTTACAAGTTTTTCAGATACTTCAGTTCCTATATTGGCAAGTGCTTCCAGGGTACTTCCAGCAATATGAGGTGTAAGAATTACATTATTGAAATCCTGGAGATCATTCTCAAATGGCTTATCATTCGAGGATGGCTCTTCCGGAAATACATCAGCAGCGACTCCTGCCAGGTGCTTCGATCTGAGCCCTTCGGCAACAGCCTTATAATCAACGACATCTCCGCGGGAGGCATTAATAAGACATGCTCCATTTTTCATAAGAGCAATCTGGTCCCGGGAGATCATATTCCTCGTTAAAGCTGTTAATGGCACATGTACTGTAATGGTATCTGAGATCTTTAATAGATCGGTCAGGGTTGGTACAGGCTTGGAATTACCCAGACTGAGTTTCTTTTCAATATCATAATAAACAATATTCATACCAAGACTTTCGGCAAGGATGGAAACCTGTGTACCTATATGTCCATAACCAATAATTCCAAGGGTTTTACCTCTTATTTCCACCGAGTTGTTGAATGATTTCATCCATATTTTATTATGGGCCAGCGCATTTTTTTCAGGAATGCCACGCATGAGCATAATACACTCTGCAATAACCAGTTCAGCAACTGATCGTGTATTTGAGAAAGGAGCATTAAATACAGGTATTCCCAGCATCTTGGCATCCTGTATGTCTACCTGATTTGTACCTATACTGTAACATCCGATAGCAAATAGTTTAGGCGTTTTGAACAGTAAGCTTTTCCGAAGCTCAGTACGGCTTCTGATTCCTATTATATGGGTATTAACCAATTTTTTTTCAAGTTCCTCCCCGGAAAGCGCTCCATTCAGACATTCAATATCAGTATAGCCATTCTCCCTGAAGACCACGCTGGCATTCTCATGGATCCCTTCCAGTAAAAGAACTTTAATCTTACTCTTATCAAGCGAAAAATTTGTCATCAGCCCTTTATTAAAGATTATTTCAAGCAAATATCTAATTTTAGTTTATAGATTAGTTCCTGCAAAGTAAATAAAAGAGTCCGGTTGTACAAATTCTTTTGTAGTCCTGTGTAGGGGAATCTTTGTATAAATAAAGAAATATATGAAGTGGATGGTACTTTGTCGTGGAATCAATATCTTGCTCGTTGTAAAAAGTAAAGAAACTGATCTCAGAAAAGCGGAGCTTTAATGTTCTTATCAACCATAAAATTTATAAATATGTTAAAATCTGAAAATCATTTTAAAAGCAAAAACGGATTAAAAATATTCACTACGACGGCATTGTTTCTGTTCGTTTCACTTATTGCCAGTTCACAGGGGGGTGATATCAAGTGGTCGAATGACGGAAATTCATATTATAGTGTTGAGAAGAATGAACTCATTCAATACACCCTACCCGATAATAAGCCGGTTGTGGTAATATCCAAACAACAAGTAACCCCAACAGGAGATACAACTCCGCTTCAGTTCAACTATTTCAGTTTCTCCGCTGACCAGCAAAAAGTACTCCTTCTCACAAATACAAAAAGAGTATGGAGACTCAATACAAAAGGTGATTACTGGTTGCTTGACAGGACTTCAGGAACTCTCACTCAGTTAGGTAAAACTCTTCCTGCATCATCCTTAATGTTTGCCATGTTTTCACCAGATGGAAAGTCTGTTGCCTATGTCAGCGGAAACAATATTTATGTTGAGGACGTGACCACTTCACAAATTAAAGCCCTTACCAGTGATGGTACTGTAACACTTATTAACGGTACATTTGACTGGGTTTATGAAGAAGAATTTGCCTGCCGTAACGGATTTCGCTGGAGCCCTGATAGTAAAAAAATTGCCTATTGGCAGATTGATGCCAGCAGCATCAAAAAGTATTACCTTATAAATAACACCGATTCCATTTACTCCAGGATTATACCAATAGAATATCCTAAAGTCGGCGAAAAACCATCGTCATGTCGGGTCGGAGTTGTAAATATTGCAGATAACAGAACCACCTGGATGAGAATCCCTGGCGATCCAGCTCAAAACTATATCGTTAGAATGGAGTTTATTCCCGCTACAGATAATCTGCTAACCCAACAACTTAATCGTAAGCAGAACGTCAGCAAACTTTATATTTCCGAAGCTTCCACAGGCAACTCCAGGATAATAGAGGAAGAAACTGATAAAGCGTGGGTTGATATCTATCAGCCGGGGAATCCTTATTCCATAGACTTTACAAATAAATTTATATGGTTGAATGAATCCAAAAGCATTCTCTGGGATTCTGAAAAAGATGGTTGGAGACACTTATACCAGGTCTCCCTTGAAGGAAAACCTGAAAAACTGATCACGAATGGCAAATACGATTTTTCTGATATCACATATATCGACCAAAAGAAAGGGTATGTTTACTTTATGGCGTCACCCGATAATGCCACACAGAAGTACCTGTACCGCACCAAACTGGATGGTTCAGGTACAGCAGAATTGGTGAGTCCGGCATCTTTGAAGGGGACTCATAACTATTCATTCTCACCTAATGGTAAATTTGCATCTCATTCATTTTCAAATAGTTTTACACGTCCTGGTCGTGAGTTTATAAGAGTAGCAAATCAAAAACCTTTGAATGAAAAACAGGGTATTGTCGCCCGGCTTGATTCACTTAAGGTTAAGCCTGTTACAGAATTCTTCAAAATTAAAACTATTGACAGTGTTGAGATGGATGGATGGATGGTAAAACCGCTGAACTTTGATCCGGCAAAGAAATATCCTGTAGTTTTTTATGTTTATACCGAACCTGCCGAAGCTACAGTAATTGATTCTTATGGCAGAGGACGGAACTTCCTTTATCTGGGAGATATGACCAAAGATGGATATATATACATATCACTTGACAACAGGGGTACACCGGCGCCGAAAGGAGCAGCCTGGAGAAAATCTATCTACAAAAAAATCGGTCAGATCAATATTCACGACCAGGCCATGGCAGCAAAGGAAATACTGAAATGGGATTTTATCGACCCTGAAAGAGTTGCTGTCTGGGGATGGAGCGGGGGCGGCTCTGCCACATTGAATCTGATGTTCCAATATCCTGAGATCTACAAGACTGGAATAGCAATTGCTGCCGTCGCCAATGAGCTCACGTATGATAATATTTACCAGGAGCGTTATATGGGTCTGCCTCAGGAAAACATGGAGGATTATATTAAAGGTTCACCAATTACGTATGCAAAAAATCTGAAGGGTAACCTGCTATACATCCATGGAACCGGTGATGACAACGTCCATTATCAGAATGCCGAGATGCTCGTGAACGAGCTGATAAAATACAATAAGCAATTTCAGTTCATGGCATATCCAAACCGAACGCACGGTATTTCGGAAGGAGAAGGTACTTTTCTTCATCTTGCTACCCTTTACACCAGCTATTTAAGGAAGAATTGTCCACCAGGAGGAAGGTAGTATTCAGACGGGAATTCGTTTTGAAAGAGCACTGGGGACAGATTTACCGGGAAGAGCCAGCCAACAACAGAATTACATTATTATCGATTCGTAATTCCAAATTCATAATTTTGTCGCACTTTTGCCGTGAATATAAATTGATATGAAGTCCTTGTTTTCCGGAGATGCTTTTGCAGTAATACATGTTAAAAATTTCCGTTTTTATCTGTCCTACCGTATTTTCATGACAATGGCTTCGCTTATGCAATCAGTTATTGTAGGATGGCAGGTATACGAATTATCCCACAATGTTCTCTGGCTTGGATTTATTGGTCTGGTTGAAGTGATCCCTCAGGTCAGTATTTCTCTCTTTGCCGGACATTATATCGATTTATGGAACCGTAAAAAGATTATTAAATATACAACTCTGATACTTGTTCTTGGTTCGATTATATTATTGATATACAGTGCAAATGCAGCATATTTCTCCGAAAAATATGGTATTCTCCCGGTATTCTTCACTATCTTTTTAACTGGTCTCGCACGCGGGATATTAGGCCCTGCCCAGGTAGCATTAATGGGCCAGCTTATTCCCAGGAACTTATATGCAAATGCTGCTACATGGAACAGCGCTAACTGGCAGGTAGCTGCTGTAATGGGTCCGGCAATAGGAGGATTAGTCTATGGGTTTTGGGGAATAGTTCCGGCCTATTCACTGGTATTCGCTTTATATACACTTTCATTCTTTATGATAATGCTTATAAAATCCGGCAGACACGATGTTATTGAAACTTCCGAAGGTGTTTTTACCCGTATACGAAGTGGTATAAGTTTTGTCTTTAAAACACCCGAATTGCTTGGCGCTTTTACACTCGATATGTTTGCTGTTCTGTTCGGTGGCGCAGTTGCAATGCTTCCGGTATTTGCATCAGATATACTTCATGCCGGACCTCAGGGTCTGGGCTTGCTAAGAGCCTGTCCTGCAATAGGTGCTACAATTATGGCTTTTGTCCTTATGTTCCGTCCGCCAATGAGAGAAACCGGAAAAGTGCTTTTCATTTCCGTTGTTGGATTCGGCCTTTGTATGATTGGATTCGGACTATCAAAAAGTTTCATTTTATCAGGAGTGCTGTTAATTTTCAGCGGTGCTTTCGATAATGTGAGTGTGGTGATCAGGGGAACCATTCTCCAGTTATTTACACCCGATGATATGCGTGGCCGGGTTGCATCAGTAAATAGTATATTTATCGGATCATCTAACGAGTTAGGTGCGTTCGAATCGGGGGTTGCAGCTACATTAATGGGTCTTGTCCCCTCTGTAGTTTTCGGTGGTATAATGACACTTGCAGTTGTTTTTACTACTATTAAGGTAAATAAACCACTACGGAAACTGTCGCTAAAGGACAAGATGTAAGATAAGAATGGGAGAGGAGCTAAAGGATCCCCATCTTCTTTGCAATAGCCGCCGGGATTGCATTCTTATTTACCATAATGTTGGTAGTTCGCATCATTATATAAGGTTTGGAGACAAAAATAAATCCATCATATTTTCCTATTACACCCCATGAGTTCTTCACTTTGTAGAAAGTGTTTCCTGATTGGTCGGTTGCAAGACCGATTATATGCATTCCATGATCATCGGTAGTGGAAAAGTTATCAAATTCTTTCTGCCTGATTTCCTGTGTTATTAATTTTTCGGGATGAGGTCCGTTAAAAACCTTTGAGCCTTCATCTTCTGTCATCTCATTCCAGTTTTTTTCCGGAATGATTGCTACTCCCTGTTTCATAGAAAAGCCTTTGTCGCTCATATCACTTGCCCATCCAACAGAATATCCTGTCGTAACAGAATTGTCGATGACCTGTATTAACTCATCAAGCGGAAGGTTATAGAAGTAGCCTGCAGCCCAGTTGTCAGGTACCTCAAGCACAAATTGTTTATAGAAAGGATGATGATTGAATGAGGAGATGAGAACATAATCATCAGGATTAATACCCAATTCCTTCATGAAGCTGGCCGGAGTATAAGTTTTACCCTCATAATTGAAACTGTCGGGTATTTTTCCTAGGTAAGCATCGAGGATACCATTAAGTCCGGCAAACCAGGCAGTAGTCAGTTTTGGACTTTTGATGACCGCATCCATAAATCCCTTCAGAGATGCATCCATCTCGCTATGGTTATGATTTGTCTCTCCGTAGTTTAGTCCGGGATAAGCAATATCAGGTACTAATCCGACCTCGCGGCATCCACTCAGCAGATCTCCGTATTCACCGCCGCCGGCAAATGAAGAACTTCCATGCATTCTTGCATACATTTGAGCTTTTTTCTCATACGTGTGTCTGACAATAAACATTTCCGAAAGATCGTAAGGTTTCTTACCCACGCGTAACAGCTCTGATTCCAACATGGAAATTCCAGAGAAACACCAGCATGTTGATGTTGCATTCTGATTTTTAACAGATGTACAGGGTAGTTCTTTTTTCATTGTAAAGATGTACCCTGCATCCTGACTGTTGGCTATTGTACTTACAAGAAGAAAGAGTATAACCAGTTTGAAGTATTTATTCATAGTATTGAATTATAAAGGTTTAAAAGCAGCTATATTATAAATGTCGTTATTTAACTTCTCATTCTAACCAGGCATCAAATCTAATGATTTGAATTGATTTTCAGGTTGTAATTATTATTACCTCTGTCCTCTGCTCTTGATATTAAAATCAAATGTCACTTACAATACATAATACACGTTATTACTTTTATCTTTTTACATTTGTCTTTTGTCTTGTAGTGAATGATGAAGAAACATTGGAAAACTGTACTTGCGATTGCATTGGGAATTCTGGCATTACCAGTGATTTTTGTGGTTTCAGTTTATTTTGGCGTATTCGGCCATTTGCAAAGTAATAAGGAGCTGCTAAATTATAAGAATGCGGTAGCAACAGTAGTTTTATCTTCAGAGGGGAACCTGATAGGAAACATTTTTTCTGAAAACAGGACAAATATTTCCTACTCACAGATTCCGTCGAATCTTATTAATGCATTGATAGCAACAGAAGATTCCCGTTTCTTTGAACATAAAGGTATTGATTCAAGGAGCCTCTTCAGGGTTCTCTTCAAATCACTTCTTCTTAACAATCGGCAATCGGGAGGGGGTAGTACTATCTCCCAGCAGCTGGCAAAAAATATGTTTGGCAGAAAAAACTCCGGCCATCTGTCTATCCTGATCATCAAAACAAAAGAAACAATACTCGCTCATCGTCTCGAAAAATTGTTCAGCAAGGAAGAAATACTGACACTTTACCTGAATACAGTTTCTTTCGGAGAAAATATATTTGGTATCGAAACGGCGTCGCGGCGATATTTCAATAAAAGAGTTGAACTTCTGAACTATCAGGAATCTGCTGTTCTTGTTGGAATGCTCAAAGCAAACACCTTCTATAACCCCCGTCTTCATCCGGAAAATGCAACAGCAAGAAGGAACGTGGTTTTAAAGCAGATGGAGAAGTATAAATACCTTAAAGCATTTCAGACAGATTCGCTTTGTAAACTGCCATTGATGCAGAATTATACAGACATTGAATCTGATGGTCCGGCTGACTATTTTCTGATCAGGGTAAAAAATGAAGCTGAACAGATGCTTAAAAATGCAGAGTCCCTGACCGGGGAAAAGTGGAATATTGAAGAAGACGGATTGATTATTACCACCACTTTGAATCTTACTCTTCAAAAATATGCATTAGAATCCTTTCGCGAGCATCTCTCAGTTATGCAGAAAAAACTTTGGAACCAATATCAGACTTCTTCGGGCAAAAAAGTGGTAAAGCAGATTGTAGAACAGGAAATTAAAAATCTGAATTTGTCGGGACGTGAAGATGAAATTAATATACGACAAATTTTTGATTGGAATGGTTCCCACTCTGATTCAATTTCTGTTGCTGACAGTCTGAAGCAGGCATTATTAATATTGCATGCAGGTTTGCTTGCTATTGACCCCTTAACAGGTTCTGTCAAAGCCTGGGTTGGAGGAATTGATTTTAAATCGCAGCCCTACGATCAGATACATGCCCGGAGACAACTTGCTTCAGTGTTCAAGCCTCTCCTCTATGCTGAGGCGTTTGAACAGGGAATGGATCCCTGTCAGTATCTTGATAACGATTCGATTGCTCCATCAGGGATCGATGAATGGAGTCCTGAAAATTATGATCACACTTATGGAGGGAAATATTCACTTGCCGGCGCTCTTGCTCTGTCTATGAATGTCCCGACTTACAATTTATTTTTAAAAGTTGGCTTTGAACAGCTTGATTCGCTCTGGGAGAAAATGGGATTTTCATTCACCCTGGAAAACAACCCGTCTCTCGCGTTGGGGACTGCAGAAGGAAGCATCATGGAAACAGCTGTGGCCTATTCATCTTTTGCCAATGGAGGGTACCGGATTACTCCTCAGAGCATTTTATCAATCAAATCCCCTGATGGAGAGATTATCTGGGAGAATGAGTTCAGTGGTGTAAAAGAGAGGGTACTCACTGAAAGATCAGCCATTCTGATCAGTGCAATTTTGCAAAAAGCAATTATAGAGGGAACCGGATCTTCAATGAGTAGTGTGTTTGGTATTAATCTTCCTATGGCAGGAAAAACCGGTACTTCGCAGAATTATTCTGACGCCTGGTTTACCGCTTTTAATCCAAAACTGGTAATTGTTACCAGAGTAGGGGCCTCATCAAGGGCTATTCATTTTAATAATGGATCAGATGGTTCGGGAAGTAAACTTGCCTTGCCTATTGTGGCATTAACATTGAAGAAAATTCAGGCGAACGATACGCTTAGGAATCAAATGATCATCCCCTTTCCCGATCTTCCTCCTGAATTGGCGGGAGCTCTTGATTGCCCCGATTTAAAAGAAAAAAACATCTTTGGCAAATTTCTGGATCTTTTTCACAAAAAGAAAATCGCTCCTGAGAAAGATATAAATACACCTATACAAAAGAAGAAGGGTTTTTTCAAAAGATTATTCGGTAAATGACAAGAGAATAAGTGACATAGAAAACTGTGAAGTATGATAAAAAAGATTGAAATTGAATTAGCTCAGTCTCACCTGGATGACTTAAAAGCAAAATTAAAACTTACCAGGTGGCCGGATGAAATAGAAAACTCTGGCTGGACTTATGGAGCGAGCCTTAGTTATATGAAAGAGTTAGCTGATTACTGGATCACTTACTTTAACTGGAGAAATACTGAGAGTGAAATAAACAGATACGGAAATTTTATAGCAGAAATAGATGGGTATAAAATCCATTTTATGCATATAAAAGGTAAAGGAGAAAAGTCTGTCCCGCTTATCATAACACATGGCTGGCCCTCTTCATTTCTTGAAATGCTAAAGCTTATTCCATTATTGACTGAGAGTACAGGTATGTCATTCGATCTGGTAATTCCTTCAATGCCGGGATATGGTTTTTCACAAAAGATAAACCAGCCCGGATGCAATGTTTCATTTATCGCCGATTTATTTCATAAGTTAATGAGTGAACTCGGATATGATAAATACGGTGTTCAGGGTGGTGACTTCGGAGCAGGCGTTTCTACTGCCATTTCGATGAAATACCCAGAGCATGTTATTGGTATGCACCTGAATTATATTCCCGGTAATTATGTGCCGTTAATGGAAGAAAAGGAGGAATTTACCAAAGAAGAAAACGATTATCTGGACTCAGAAGAGGCTTGGTATTCCAAAGAAGGTGGTTATTCCCTTCAACAAAATACTAAACCTCTTACATTGGCCTATGGGCTTAATGACTCGCCAATGGGTTTATGTGCCTGGATAGTGGAAAAAATGTACGGGTGGGCTGAATGTAACGGATATATCGGGAACGTTTTTACAAAAGATGAGCTTTTATCTAATGTAACTCTTTATTGGGTAACAGAAACAATACATTCATCTGTAAGGCTATATAATGAAAACAGTAAGAATCCACTTATCCTGGGAAAAAAGTCATACATAAATATTCCAACAGGTATTGCGCATTTTCGATTTGAGGAACCATTTCCCCCCAGAAAATTCATAGAAAGAGGTTATAATATTCAGCACTGGTCAGATTTCCCTGACGGAGGGCATTTCCCTGCTATGGAAAAGCCTGAATTACT
>JANYIW010000047.1 GCA_025358645.1 Bacteroidales bacterium | reverse complement strand
CCCTACAAAGTAGTTTGGATAAAAACCGTTCGCAAACAAACGAAGATTATTTTCGGATGTCCAGTAGTTTTCGTCGTTCATGGTAGTTAATGATTGCCTGTCAAGAAATTTTTCACAACTTGTAATCACAAGAGCAACTACAGATAATATTATAATCAATTTTTTTCTCATAATTCCTGAATTTTAGAAGTTTAACTGAATACCACCTGATACACTCTTGAAAGTCGGTACACCAACACCCGTACGACTCAGGTTATAGTTACTGGTATTCCACATTGAATAGCCCTCAATTTCTTCAGGGTCAATAGGAAGCGTTCCAAGATGGTCAAATGTAAAGAAATTTTCCAAGGCTATATAAACACGTATTTTACTTAACATTACTTTCTTTGTCAATACCGAAGGTAAAGTATAACCCAATGTAATATTCTTAAACCTGAGATATGCCATATTCAGCAAATATCTTGACTGGGGTACCATGTTTAAAGTATTATTACTTGCAGCAAGATTGTACGGAGCCGGATAGAATGCATCTGTTCTGTCAGCTTTCCAGAAATTGCCTGCAAAAGCTTCCGGAATAGCTCCATCTGCTGAGTTATAGCCAGGAATAGCCAGGAAGCCGTCTCCCCAAACCTCACGTTTACCAACACCTTGCATGAAGACTGACAGATCAAATCCCTTATAATAGAGATCGGTTCGGAAACCGTATATATAACGCGGAGTTGAATTTCCAATAATTTTTAAATCACCATAATCCGGATTTCCATCGGCATTCTGAACTAGCCGGTTACCAGGATTAATGACACCGTCTCCATTCAAATCCCGAAATTTTACGTCACCTGGGCCGAATTTGAAGTTCCCTGCCTGCAATCTTCCCTGAGTTGCTGCATTAGGATCAGCTAAAAGGTTTATTGTATATAATCCATCTGCCGTAAGCCCGGTAATTAAATTGCCGTTACTATCATGTTGGAAATCATCACTTTGGTATAATTTATCTGTTTCATAACCCCATATTTCTCCATAAGTTTTACCAACGTACCAGGAATCAATACTTTTTGTTGAACCGTATTTTGTAATCGTTGTAATAGCATTGCTAAAAGTTGCAGTTAAATTAATACCTAACCCATTTTTGAATTGATGATTATAATCTATCTGTATTTCAATACCTTTTGTATTTAATGATCCAAAGTTACTTTGCGGGGCTCCTGCGCCAAAAGTTGTTGGTATTCCTTCTTGTGGTACTATCATGTTTTTGGTATCACGTTTAAACCAGTCAAGCGTAATTCCTAAATTACTATTCAGAAAACGCGCATCAATTCCGTAGTCAAGAGTAGTTATATCCTGCCATGTAACGGATGATGAGACAGCCGTAGGAGTACCAAACTGGTACAATTTAGCACCTGAGAGTAACCAGGCATTTTGTGAACCTGACATAGTAGGAATATAAAGAGAGTTAGATACAGATTGGTCGCCGATAGTTCCCCAGGATCCACGAAGTTTTAATGCGCTAAGAGCAGGTTTTGCCCATTCCATCCAGGATTCTTCATTGACACGCCAGCCTGCAGAGAATGAAGGGAACCAACGCCACTTAAGATCTGTTGGAAATTTAGAGGTACCATCGTATCTTAGGTTTCCTTCTAATAAATATCTCTCTTTATAATTGTAGTTTACACGTCCATAGTAACCTAATTGAGATTCCCAATATTCACCACCGCTGGTTGTCTGGGCACCAGTTGCCAGATCAAATTGAGGATTTGTATAATCAATTAACTGGGTAGTTTGAGACCAGTTGTAAGCATACGCATAACCTGTTCTATTAATTCCCAACATATATTTAAATTTATGTGCATCATTAATATTCATCTCATATGTTGTGTTCAGGTTTAATGTATTCCACTGATCATTTTTAACATATCGATAAACGTGGTCAGGGTTAGAGCCAACACTCGTATAAGTCCACATATTTAATTGATAAGCAGGCATTGCTCCCGGATCAGTAGAGGGAACAACCAGACCTGCATCGTTCATATAAATTCTGTTTCCATCAAGGTCATTTTTAATAACCGGAGCTGACCAGCTGTCGCGAGCTGTGAAACGAGTACCAGGTCTTTTAGTAATATACTCCTGATTGGCATGTGTATAGTCAAAATTTATATTCCAGCCTTTGAGAGGGTTAAATAATAAACCCCCGTTAAGACTCATATAATTATATTCCTGGAAAGCCGTATTAGACTTCGCTAATTCTGATGCCGGGCTTCTTATGGGATCTCCATCTTCTGTAGTCATTGGATAGGTAGGCCCCCAGCGATAAAGATACAACCATGGGTCTGCAGTTGTAGAGTTAGTCGCATAAGGATATCTTTTAACACGCTTAGAATACATAGCTCCGGTATAAATTCTAAGTTTATCTGTAATATTTGTACCAATACGAACTGATCCGTTATAACGCTTAAAATCATCAAATTTTGCAGGTTTGCTGATACCTGACTGATCTAAATATCCAAAACTAAGA
>JANYIW010000041.1 GCA_025358645.1 Bacteroidales bacterium | reverse complement strand
TAGTCACTGTTAAAAATAAAGTATGACACATAAGAAGAATATATTTCTATATCCTGTTTCGCTTTTATACGGATTGATTACCGGGATAAGGAATTTTTTGTATGATTCCGGAATTTTGCCCTCAGTGGAGTTTCCATTTCCTGTAATTTGCGTCGGGAATATTACAGTCGGAGGGACAGGAAAAACCCCGCATACAGAATATATCACCGGATTGCTGAAAGAGAATTTTAAAGTAGCGACCCTTAGCAGAGGTTACAAAAGACAGACACGTGACTTCAGAATTGCCTCATCATCATCGCAGGTAAGTGAAATAGGGGATGAACCTATGCAGATATTCCGTAATTTCCCTGATGTTCTGGTTACAGTTGACAGAAAGCGGGTTCATGGTGTTAATATGATCCTGCAGCTGTACCCTGAAACTGAAGTGATTATTCTCGATGATGGTTTTCAGCACAGAAAAATAACTCCTGGTTTTTCGATTCTGCTCTCTGACTTTGAGAGACTTATTATCAGAGATCATATATTACCTTTTGGCAATCTGAGAGAAAGCAAAGGTAATATGAGAAGAGCCGATATGATACTGATCACCAAATCGCCTGAGAATCTATCCCCGATCCAGCGAAGGTTGATTGTAAAAGAAATAGACAAATCACCATATCAGAATCTCTATTTTACAACATTCAGATATAAATCACCTGTACCCGTATTTGAAAATTCTATTGAAGATATTCAAGCTGATATTTCAAAAGGTGCCGGCTGCGGAATTGTTCTTATAACAGGAATAGCCAATCCACAACCTCTTAAAGAGTATCTGAACAAGAGCTACAACGAGATTACCCATCTCTCATTTCCTGATCACCATAATTTTAATGAAAAAGACCTTCTTAGTATTTCTTCAGCTTATAATGATCTCAGATCGGAAACCCGGTATCTGTTTACTACAGAAAAAGATGCAGTTAGATTGCGGGAATTTACTAATATTGCAGAACCGATCAGATCGGCATTTTTTTATATCCCAATAGAGGTACATTTTTTGAATGAAGATAAAGATGAGTTTGATAATCTGATAATTGACTATGTTAGAAAAAATCATCGAAACAACAGAATTTCTGAAGGCAAAAGGGATAAATAACCCCGATGCAGGTATAATACTTGGTACCGGACTGGGTGAACTTACTGCTAAAATTGAAAACCGTATTGAAATAGACTATAAGGATATCCCAAATTTTCCTATATCAACAGTTGAAGGTCATGCAGGAAAACTTATCTATGGAGTATTCGGAGGGAAAAAAATTATTGCGATGAAAGGCAGGTCCCACTATTATGAAGGTTATAGTCGGGAACAGGTAGCCTTACCTGTAAGGGTGCTGAAATATCTTGGTATAAAATGCCTCTTCCTTTCCAATGCTGCAGGCGGAGTAAATCCCGCTTTTCATATTGGTGATATAATGGTAATTACTGATCATATCAGTCTATTATCAAATCCACTGATTGGACCAAACGATAACCGGATAGGCGCCAGGTTTCCTGATATGGGAGAAGCTTATGATAAATCCCTTATTAATAAAGCATTGCTTTTTGCGAAAGAAAATAATATCAGAATTCATAAAGGTGTTTATTTATCAACAAGCGGTCCGACTTTTGAAACACCTGCTGAATACAAATATTTCAGAATAATCGGCGCGGATGCTGTCGGCATGTCAACTACCCCTGAGGTTATTGTTGCCCGCCACATGAATCTGCCATGTTTTGCAGTAAGTGTAATTACCGATTTGGGTGTGGAAGGGAAAATTGAGTATACAACACACGAATCTGTCCAGAACGAGGCTGCCAAAACCGAATCGCGGATGACAACCATAATGACAGAGTTGATTTCAACGTTATAGAATCCTCAGAGGGTTAGGTTGAGGTTAACCTTAACCTTAGCTTCTTATTACCGTACAAACTTTTTTCCACTTTTTTGTTTTGCCGGTATCATCGTAGAGAGTGATAAGTATGATATAAATCCCGGTATTGACAAGAGAACCATTATCCGCTGTTCCATCCCATATTACCGATGCTTCAGTCCCGACGAATAGGTTTGTTGCTATCTTCCTGACATAATTGCCTGATTCATCAAAAACCATAACAGAAATTACATTACCCGTTCCACGTAGATTAAACCAGATTGTAAGGAAATCTTCATAACCATTATTGTCCGGAGTTATTTTCGTTGATGATAGAACAACTTTATCAGAAGTTGATGGCATTTCGGTAAACACTGAATTAGGTGCACCGGGGGTGCCCCAACCCGAGCTCTCTGAAGCGGAATGCCAACTGACTTTTTCCCCAGACTTATTCCCGGGATCGGTTTTTTCCAATGCTACGCCTTCATGAGTTGACAGAAGTGAAAAATGCATATCATCATTATAGAGCAGTTCATCAATGTTTTCAAGTTCTCTGTTATACAAGATCAGATGCCCTTTATCGACAGATATTGATGGAAGCGATCCGATCTCAAAAAGATGGTCAGGATCAGTTGAAAAAAATCTTTCTGAAACCCTCTTTGCGTCGGTTGTAATAGCATAATATTCTCCGGGTAAAATACATTTTCTTTCATCCGAGACTGGTATCGTTTTTGACTTGGCGCCAGTGTCATCATTTACAGAGACAATACTGAGTCGTGATGCATCGATAACCTTCGCGGAGAAGTTATACAATTCCAGATAATCCGCATCACCCGGCAGTGGATTGAAAAGGACCTCATTAAAAAGAACGTCTCCCTGGACTGCCGGTTCGGTAAGACCAAAATTAAAATCACATTTTTGCATAAGGTTTCCGGCGAAATCAGAAATACCTCCTGAAATCTCAATATGATATAGTTCTGTTCTCCGGAGAGGGTTATCCGGTACAAAGGAGAATTCACGGAATAGTGGATCTGTTGGATAAAAATCAGTTATTTCCTTCTCTCCTATTCTGAAACTTGTTAACTTTTCGCGAAGATTAAATACCGGTTCTGAAAACCTGACATGAATGGTAATGCTATCATAAGGAAATACATCCTGAATTCCGTAAAATGCAATATCCGGATTATTTTCCGAGACTGAATTGACTGACCCTGGCGTACCACCTTTCTTTGATTCAGATGCTTTCCAGTTATCCTGGTAATAAAACGGGTAACCGGTATCTCTCATCTCAAGTGACCATCCACCCTGTGATTTTAAATCGTTTTGGTACCACTCTGAAGAGTATTCCACTCCATGGATAAATTTGCCGGTACTATCAGAAATATAGATTATCATTCCCCCATCTGTGAGAGAAGGAAATTGTTTCATCCCGATAACTCTTCCGAAATTTTTAAAAAGCAAAGTATCCTCTAATGCGCAGACAATTAAGATACCTGAAGGCTGGATAATAGTTTCAGGGAAAAGAGTTGAGAGATTAGTTGTTGAAAGTTCCCAGTTCTTAAGGTTAAAAGAATATCCGGATCTATTGGTTATTTCAATATATTCTTTCCCGGGCAATGATACTTCCGGCAGCGGATCTGCCATTATTTCTGAAATTACGACATCACCTGTCTCAGCCCACACGGGAGTAAATGCTATCTTTATATTAAGAGAACAATTGCCTGAAATATCACACAGCTTACTGATAATCAGATTATTTATAGATCTATTAATGAACTCATTGGCAAATTCAACCTGGTATTTCAGATCATTTTTCTTTAAAACTGATATTGATTTGTTTTCTTCGATATTTAATGAAATGTTTTCAGGTACGATTATTCCATTTGCAGTTTCTTCATTCAACGTCATCTCTACCGATTTCTTTCCCGATGGTATGCATTTTGTGACAAAGGGAGCTTCATTATCTACATAAAAAATTCCTTCAATGTTAATATCATCAAGCCAAAGAAGCCGGTCTAGGGTGGATGTGTATCTGTAATATACTCCAAACCATACCTGACTGAATAATTCGTTGTCAATTCCAGAGGCCGTTCCGATCAGAATTCCTGACAACGAGTTAATTAAAACAGTCCAGTTTCCTTCCTTTGATCTCTCAACAATAATATTCACTGCATTTGTTATCCCGATATTTGTCTGCCATTTTATCCGGCAATTTATTACTGTTGTTATGAGATTACCTTTAACCTTCCAAAGACGGAGAGTATCATCTGAACCAATAAAATTTACTCCGATAGCGTAGCCATTCACTCCTCCATTTGCTGACATACTTGCCGGACCATTATCGGACATCAGGAATGCTGACCAGTTGTTTGAGGATGAAGGATCATACCCGTACCTGACAAGAAATGACCATCTTGTTATGCCCTGTGATGGATGCAGATTTTTAATATTATATCCGATGCAGTCGATTCCGGCATTCGGATTATCAAATACATGATGTAATGAAAATCTTCCTGACAGGCTTGCTACAGAGTCAGCTTTCCAATGACCTTCAGTACTTTGTACCCAATTGACTATATTTGCCAATTCGAAATTTTCGACAATTTGTCCAAAAGCCGGAAATGGCATTAATAGAGCCAACAAAATAACTTTTTTCATGCAGCGGGACGAATTGAAAAAAAAGTTAATTTTGACAGGTTTAATGTCACAATAAATTTAAATAATAACTTTATTAATTCCAAATTAAAAAGTATGAAAATTGCTGTTATAGGAGCCACCGGAATGGTTGGCAGGACGATGATGAAAGTGCTTGAGGAAAGGAACTTCCCGATAACTGAATTTTTACCTGCTGCCTCTGAGAGATCAATTGGGAAAGAGGTTATTTTTAAAGGAATCCCTGTTAAGGTAGTAAGTGTTATTGAAGCAGTTGAAGCGAGACCTGAATTTGCTATCTTCTCAGCCGGAGCTTCAACCTCAAGGGAATGGGCTCCGGTTTTTGCGAAAAACGGAACTGTTGTAATTGACAATTCCTCATACTGGCGTATGGATAAAACTATTCCCCTGGTCGTTCCAGAGATAAACAGTCATGTTATAAAAAAGGGTGACAGGATAATTGCTAATCCGAATTGTTCAACAATACAGATGGTTATGGTATTGGCTCCTCTTCATAGAAAATACAAAATCAAACGTCTGGTAATAGCAACATATCAATCAGTGACAGGTACCGGTGTAAAAGCCGTTACACAAATGGAGAATGAACGATCAGGAATAAAGGGCGAGATGGCATATCCGCATCAGATTGATAAAAACTGCTTCCCTCATGGTGGAACATTTCAACCGGACGGATACACAACAGAAGAGCAGAAGTTGCTTGATGAAACCCGTAAAATTCTTGAAGATCAGACAATCCGGGTAACTGCGACAGTGGTAAGGATCCCTGTTGTTGGAGGACATTCAGAAGCTGTTAATATAGAGTTTGAAAAGGATTTTAATATTGAAGATGTAATACAATTGTTAAATCAGTTCCCGGGTGTCGTTGTTTATGATAATCCTGCAGAGAACAAATATCCTATGCCTATCCTGGCACATAACCGGGATGAGGTTTTTGTAGGAAGGATAAGAAGGGATCTTTCGAAAGACAAATGCCTTAATCTCTGGATTGTATCAGATAACATCAGAAAAGGCGCGGCTACCAATGCGGTTCAGATTGCAGAGTATATGGCGGCTAATAAACTATATTGAGCCCGACCACCACCCCCAAAAAATATATTAGTCCCCCCTGCCTACCCTGCCTACCGGCAGGCAGGCGGCAGGCAGGCATTTGGGGGATTAGGGGGTAAAAACATATGGGGATTTAGGGGGTAAAACCATTTAAGGGGGTAAAAAACGGATATCTTTTTACATGAATTTTCTTTACTTCTTCATAAAGTAGCTTCCGTAGTTCTTCTATATTTTCTTTAGTTTTTGCTGAAATAAAAACAGTCAGATGATGTTTATCAGACGACATCCAGGTCTTTTTCAGATCGGATAAAGAATAGTTATCTTTAAGTACAGGAGTAAGATCATCTTCCTCTTTGACAGTATAAGAGAATGCATCGATTTTATTAAAAACTATTATTAAAGGTTTTTCTGACACTCCCAGATCTTTCAGAGTATTATTAACAACCCTGATCTGTTCCTCAAAAGCCGGATGAGAGATATCAACTATATGAACAAGGAGATCCGATTCACGAACTTCATCAAGAGTTGATTTGAAAGACTCAATAAGGTCGGTTGGAAGTTTGCGGATAAATCCTACAGTATCTGAAAGCAGGAATGGCAGGTTGCCAATTACAACTTTACGCACTGTCGTATCGAGAGTTGCAAAGAGCTTGTTTTCAGCAAACACATCAGATTTACTGAGCAGATTCATGATTGTTGATTTACCGACATTAGTATAACCAACAAGTGATACCCTGATTGTTTTTCCGCGGTTTTTCCGCTGGGTAGCCATCTGGGTATCTATCTTTTTGAGTTGTTCTTTAAGCAGGGAAATCCTATCCCTGATAACCCTTCTGTCAGTCTCAATCTCCGTTTCGCCTGGTCCTCTTAAACCGATCCCTCCTCTTTGTCGCTCAAGATGAGTCCACATACCTGTCAGGCGGGGAAGCAAATACTGATACTGGGCAAGTTCAACCTGGGTATGTGCGTGTGCTGTCCTCGCACGGTGTGCAAAAATATCAAGGATAAGGTTTGTTCTGTCAAGAATACGACAGCCCAGAGCCTCTTCTATATTTCTA
The DNA here is from genome assembly GCA_025358645.1 of Bacteroidales bacterium. Classification (GTDB taxonomy): domain Bacteria; phylum Bacteroidota; class Bacteroidia; order Bacteroidales; family VadinHA17; genus LD21. The sequence goes on along the minus strand of JANYIW010000041.1, from coordinate 3,917 downwards.
ACCTGACTTGGAGTAAGCTCATCATCAAAAATTGCAATATCGATTTTATTCTCACTTACAAAGAGGGTGAGTTCCTGTATTTTACCGGAACCAACGAAAGTACGGGGGTTTGGAACATCAAGCCTCTGGGTAAACCGTTTCACAGGCTCTGCTCCTGCAGTCTCTGTCAGTAATGAGAGTTCGTCCATGAAATCTTCAACTTCACTCTCATCCTGCCCATGATATAAAATTCCAATAAGAATTGCCCTTTCCCGGGGCTTATTTGTTTCGATCATCCTTATGTTCTTAAAATAGATAAATCGCAAAGGTCGTAAAGATTCTAAACAAAAAGCGCAAAGAAGCTAAAATATGAGCCTTCTGTTATTTTGAATTGCTCCTCTGATAGCTGTTTTCAAAGATTCTGAACATCGCATAATCATTTCTATGTCTGTCGGGAAGGGCACAATTGCTGTTTTTGTTCTCTCGAGCTGCTTTGCATTTAGAGCCTGGATATCACCAAGTGCACGGGATGAAATATTTTCAAAACCAGATTGAGCCCCCAGGGGATCTTTTATCAGTACCTTATTCGGGTTCATTTGGACAACCTCAACATCGCCATTAATCCGGCATGCTTTTGACTGTATAGTCTCGACAAGAGCACATTGAACAGTTTTATATTTTTTCTGTTTAATATCATTCCCCAGAGAGTCTCTCATAACATTACCCTTCTTATCAAGAACATAAGAAGAACCATCCTCAATATCTCTTTTAATAACTGAGTCTCGTTGTAAAGACTGATCAGGACTTACTGCAACGTTTTTAATATTAACATTTACAAAATAATCATACTGAGTATTATCGTTCAGATTCTGAGTGTGGTACTCAACCCATTCCGAGTTTAGTCTTGGCAGATCGAGAGCAAGCAGATCCTGCTCAAACTCTTTTGGAAATTTCAGAGCCGAACTATTTTGAATTGAAACAAATACTCTGCTCATGCCCTGAAACTTTGCTTCCTGTATCTTGTTATCTATTCCCTCATAGTCGCCAACATATTCCCTGGCTCTTAAAAACTCGGCAAAAGCTTGTCTGTAGGATTCTTTTATACCCCTTTTCATAAGTTCAGTACCATGTGCAAAATAAAAATCTGCAGCTTTACGTTTTGCATTAACCATCTCTGGCATATAATCTACATAAGGAAAATCAACAGATCTCCCGTTCATTTTCAAGGGTGTAACTGTTCTTACAAGAGATTGTCTGTCATTCAATGCTTTAGAAACCAGATATATCTCATCCCAGTTATTTATTTTTCCTTCCATTTTAAGGAAACGGACTCTTTCATTATCCTGTTCATTAGAAATCTTATATGCCTGAGTGAGTATATCTATCTGTTTAACATCGGTTGGATCTTTCCGTAATTGTTTTACTGCTTTTTGGATAGCGGCATCATAATTTCCCTTTTGAAGTTGTTTCTTTGCGGAGCCACAACCTGACAGGATCAGGGTTATGATAAAAATAATGGGCACAATTCTTTTCATATTAAAATATTTAATTATAGATGTTGATAAAGATATGAAAAACATTGAAATAGCAAAAAATTCATAACTCACTCTTTTGTTGATAATTAAAATTAAAACATAAAGTTCAGAGGAATTAAAAATCTCACTCTGGCCGGTTCTCCTCTTTGTAGTCCCGGTGTCCATTTCGGCGATTCCGAAATTGCTTTCAATGCTTCATCATCTAACAATGGATCAACACCTTTGACAACTGTCACACTGCTTACAGAACCATCCTTCTCGACGATGAATGTCAATAATACCGTTCCTCTTATTTTTTTTTCGTAAGCAGCCTGGGGATAAGGGGTTCGTTTTTGTATCCAATCCCGAAACTTATCCAATCCGCCTCCTTTGAACGAAGGCATCACTTCTACAAGGAAAAAAGCCTCATTCGTTGCAGTACCATCCTGCCCTGACATCAGATTATCGCCCATTCCGGTACCTGTAACATCAACTTTTTCATTAATTGTCTGATTAAAATAATCGTCAGTTGAAAGCTGAGACTTTTCAAAAGGGGGAACACTATCGACTACTACCGGGGGAACATATTTAACAATCTCATCTACATGGACTGACTGGGGCGGAGGAGGAGAAGGAGGTACATAGAATTCTTCTTTGGGTGGTTCAAGGGCTTCCATCTGAAGCTGCGTAAAACTTCTATTTCCATTGAGTACATTATCAGCCCGCGGAGTAAGAACGAATGGAAGTATTACAGCCAGACTTATAAACAGAGATGCCAGAATTATACCGGTAGTAACAGCAGAATTATATTTTTTCCTTAACTGATAAGCACCATAATCCCTGTTCCGCGACTGAAAAAGCAGATCATCAAAATCGAGCCATCTTCTGAGATTATCGAACATTTTTCCGGATAAAATAAACTATACTGAGATTCCTTTGACAAATTGTGCCAAAAGAATAATAATTACAAATTTAAAGTCAATAACAATGCCATTTTATTTCTTTCGGGGCAAATGTAATTAAAAGTTAACTTTGAGTCTAAAATGTCCGGCAAAAATACAAAATAGTGTCTTTTCGCCAAAACTAAATAATGTTAAGGATTTCATAAAAAGGAGGTATGAGGTGTGAGGGATGAGGTGTGAGGACAGATGAAAATTCAGGGAGGTTTTGATATTTTTAATTTTTTCTTACATTTACCAACTATTCGGGGGTTTAGCTCATCCCGGTAGCTATCGGGAGGTAAGAGCGTGTGACTGGTATTTTTTTAAGTTCTTTATAATGGGGGGTTTAGCTCAGTTGGTAGAGCGTGTGACTGGCAGTCACAAGGTCAGGGGTTCGACTCCCCTAATCTCCACTTTCTGATCGTGTAAATATTTGTTGGTCAGGCGTTGGTACCTTCGGCTTTACAGAATAGAAAAAAAAAAGCCGTCTCGCGACAGCCTCTTTTTAGATTTTAATTCCTTTAATTTACTATGGTATTACAACAGTATTCATTTGAAGAGTTACTGCAGTTTGTGCTAACATCCTTCCGTTTATTGAAGCGCCTGTCTGCAAATTAATACCTGTCTGACCTAAAATGTTTCCTTCAAAATGACTTGTCGTTCCGAAAGTAACGGCTCCGGCTGCTACCCAGAAAATATTCTTTGCCTGAGCGCCTCCTGTCAAGGTAATGTTCACAGCTGAACTCATTTTAAGGGTTCCGGCAACCTGGAAGATCCAGATATCGTTCGGACCACCTGAAATTGTAACATCAGTTGGGATAACAACCGCACTAGTCCATTTATAAAGGCCTGGAGAAAGTGTTAAGCCTCCAATACTTCCGGCTCCCAGATTCAGGAAATCAGGGTTAATACGTCCTGCAGCATCAGTGTATGCTGCTTGCATGTCGCCTACTGCTGTGGTTAACATGGTGGCGCTGGTAACTCTGCATGGCAGTGGACCGGCAGCATCGACTGTGTAAATTGTACCTGACACTTCTGCGCAACTAACAAGAAGAGCTGCACCAGTGATTGGACTTGTTCCAATATCACCTGTAATAGTTGATTTATAGACATCAGTAATTCCTGTTTTTGACAGAATTGCAAAATTGCCTGCAACTCCAAGATTTACGATCGGCAATGGCACATTTGCTGTCAAAAGAATAGTTGATTTATCTATTGGTGATATCACGCCAGATAAAGCAACCGGGGTTTCTGCTGAAGTAATTCCAGAAGATAAAGGAGTTAAATAGCTTGTCTCATCTTTTTTGCAACTTCCCATTAATACAATTATTGACATTGCAATTATTGGGAACACTTTTGTTAATTTCATTGTCTTTTGTTTTAGTCTGTGACAAAATTATCACATGACAAAGGTGAGTCCTTTAATTCCGATAAGCGTTGCACAATTAAAGGAATGAGTTGCGTCATTCACACATTTGTGGTC
>JANYIW010000031.1 GCA_025358645.1 Bacteroidales bacterium | reverse complement strand
ATTCACTGGCCCATTCAGTGACAACAATCACTATGATTATGTTGCTGATTGCCGGAGCCGGAGCTTTGAAACAGGTTCTGGTAGATAGCGGTGTAAGCAATTATATAGGTGAACTGCTGAGTCAATCTACTCTTTCACCTCGGTTTCTGGGATGGCTGATTGCAACAATTCTGAGGTTTTGTGTCGGTTCAGCTACAGTGGCGGGTATTACTACGGCAGGCATAGTTCTGCCATTAGTAACCGGGGGATTGGTAAAACCGGAACTGATGGTACTTGCAATCGGTTCAGGGAGTCTTATGTTCGGGCACGTGAATGATGGTGGATTCTGGCTTTTTAAAGAGTATTTCAATCTTAGTATAAAAAATACATTGAAAACATGGAGTGTAATGGAAACATCAATTGGTATCTGCGGGTTAATTGGAGTGATGGTATTGAGTCTTTTTGTAAAGCCATGAAAAAAATATTTTCACTGGTTTATCTTTTATTCATTCTCCCCGCACTTTGGGCACAGGAAGGCGCACCTCTCCTCACTCATTTTAAGGAAAGCAGGGATATTGAAAATCAGAATTGGGCTATCTGTCAGGATATTAACCATGTGATGCTATTTGCAAATAGAAAGGGAATCTTGTCATTTGACGGGCAGGATTGGCTTTCTATCCGGATACCTAATATACCTTTCTCAATGCAGGCAAATCCACGAAATGGGAAGATCTATGTCGGGGGTGATAATAGTTACGGATTACTGGAGAAAGACCTTACAGGATCATATAAATATGTATCACTATCCGGAGATGCTTCAGATATTGGTATAATTACTCAAATTGTCTTTAATGATTCTGTGGCCTGGTTTTATGGAGAGAAATCAATAAGCCGTCAAAATCTGGTGAATGGCAAACTTGAACTTCGTCTGAACTCAAAAGATGAGACTCCATTTGCAGGCATGTTCGTTACTCCTAAGAATACATTTATCAATGTAATGAATAAGGGATTGTACAGGCTCGTAAGCGATTCACTGTCCCGGGTTGTTACTGGTTATCTTACTGAAAAAATTGATGTTCTGTTCTCCCTGCCTTATAATAAAAGTAAGGTTTTGGTGGGTCTCAGCAATGGAAAACTATCACTTTTCGATGGGATAAAATTCTATGATTATAAAATCAACGATGACGGATACCTGAGGGAGAATATTTTGTCGGAGGGGATTGCAATAGGTGATAGCCTTTATGCTTTTTCAACGCTTGATGGTGGAGCACTTGTTGTCGATAGAATGAGTGGTAATATTCGGTTTACAATCAATAATCAGAATAAACTTCCCGATAATGAGATCTTTGCTATGGGATTCGATAAAAGCGGCGGTTTATGGCTTTCCCATCAATATGGACTTACACGGGCTGACCTTAACCTGCCTGTAGAAAATTTCAGTATATATCCCGGACTTAAGGGGAATCTGACAACATCTCTGATGTATAATAATGAACTATATGTTGGAACCAGTGAAGGAGTCTTTTATCTGACAAAGGTTGAAAATTATTCTGAAGCTCAGATGGTTACTAATAACAATCCGGCAGATAATATCTCAGCGCCGGTCAATCAGTCAGAAAAGACCAGGGAGGCAAAGAGCAACCGTAAAAATATTTTCACCAGGATATTCGGCAAGAAAATTGTAAAGGACAAAAATGCTACTTCCATAGGAACAGAAACTGCTAATAAAGAAAAATTATCAGGGGATAAATACATCAAAGGAGCCATTAGCAAGCTTAATTCTATTAATTATATTTTCAAAAAAGTTGAAGGATCTAATGAAAAATGCCGACAACTGGTATCTACTGGAAATGGGGTATTGGCTGCAACTAATAAAGGACTTTTGGTGATTAATAATCATAAAGCAGAAATAATAGCAGGAAACAGATATATAAATTTTATCAGCTGGCAACCTGTGGATAAGAAATATTATATTGCAGCGAGAGATGGATATTTTTCAGTGAAGTATCAGAATGGCAGATGGTTATCAGAATCTTTCGATCGCGGATTTACCGATGCTGTATATTCAATTATTAAAACCAATAATAATACTTTATGGCTTGGGATAGATAATGCGGCCCTTCGCGCAGATATCAGCAAGGGGTCTGATGCAGTGAAATATACCAGGGTAAGCATTAAAAATGATTTTCCGCAGCGTTATGTAGTCGATTTAATTAACGATTCTGTTTACCTGTACACTGAATCGGGAATTTATTATTATAATAAACTGTCAGAGAAATTTATTCAATCGAGATCTGATAAAAGCTCAACCGGGTCAAAGGTGAAATATTTCTATCCTCTTTCAAATATGCCATGGATAAGACGTGGTGATGAATGGATCTACTTGCACCCAGTTAACAAATTGGTTGAAAAAGAGATATCACTCTTTAAAATATTTAATGATGCTATATCAATAAATGCTGGAAATAATAACCTATGGGTGATAGATGGAGAAAACCGGATTTTCAGGATCGATCTTATCAAACCATCAAAAATCAATTCGGAAAGTGATGTTTTCGTAAAAAGGATTTACGATGAAAAGGAAACAACATTTAATTTATCAAATATTATCTTCAACAGGGGAGATAATATCATTAATTTTGATATTGTTGCACCAGGCTACGTGAAACAAAATACTACACAATATCAGTATACAATTAATAAACTCTATCCCGATTGGTCGCCCTGGTCCGTTCGTACAAATTACAACATAATAATACCAATACCTGGTAAATATACACTTAAAGTAAGAGCAAAAGATCTGTGGGGTAATATAGGTGTGCCAGAATCAGTTAAATTTACAATAAAAGCTTCTTTTACCCAGACTCCGGTTTTCTATGTTCTTTCAGGTTCTTTTATATTAATTTTCCTTTTCTTTATTGTCCGTTTAAGGGAGCAACAGCTTCAGAAGACAAACAGGTTACTTGAAGAGAAGGTAAAGCAGCGCACAGCTGAAATTGAGGCCCAGAAACAAGAGATAACGTCAAGTATTGAATATGCCAGCAGGATACAGATGGCTATGCTGCCAGTGGATGAACATTTTAAAACATCTTTTTCCGACTATTTTATTATTTTCAAGCCAAGGGATATTGTAAGTGGTGATTTTTACTGGATAGGGGAAGATGAAAAGAATGTTTTCTTTACAGTTGCCGACTGTACTGGTCATGGCGTTCCCGGCGCATTTATGAGTACACTCGGGATATCTACACTTAATGAGATAATTACCAATAATGATAACCTTCATGCAAATACCATACTTGAGCTGTTACGCGATAAAATTAAAACAGCACTTCATCAGACAGGTAAAGATGGGGAGGCAGCCGACGGAATGGATATTGCTTTTTGTGTTCTTCATAAAAACAGGAAGATCCTTGAATTTTCTGGTGCGTTTAATCCACTCTTCATTTTCCAGGGAGGTGAATTTAAAGAATATAAAGCCGACAGGATGCCGATAGGTATCTACTATGGTGAAAAAGATAAATTCACAAATTACGAGATCAATTTAAAAAAGGGTGATACTATATACATCTTTTCAGATGGGTTGTCGGATCAGTTTGGTGGACCGAAAGGTGTCAAGTATAAAAAAGCAAAACTTAAAAAGCTTCTTGCAGAGATCTACTACAGACCCTTGTCAGAACAACGAAGTATCATTGAGAATGAGTTCGAAAAGTGGAAGGGTCCTTTTGACCAGATCGATGATGTTACTATTTTAGGTATCAGAATTTAAATCGTTTCGCGGCCCGCGTTCCCCGGTCCTCGTTTCGCGTTCCTGGTTCAATTTTTCATGATTTTATTAGTTATCTTTACATACTAAACTGACATAAAAATGAAAATAAAATTTATAGGCGCTGCCAGAGAGGTTACCGGAAGTAAACATCTCATTACTACAGATTCAGGTAAAAAAATTCTTCTTGATTGCGGGATGTTCCAGGGTAAGGGCCTCGAAACTGATAGTATGAACAGAGACCTTATGTTCGACCCCTCACAGATCGATCATATTATCCTCACACATGCACACATAGATCATGCCGGTTTGATACCCTATGCATTTAAACTGGGCTTCAGGGGTTCTGTTATCTGTACAAACGGCACGCGCGACCTGTGTGCAATAATGCTCGCTGATTCTGCTTTTATTCAGGAGCATGATACAATTACATTCAATAAGCGCAGAACAAAGAAAGGATTGCCCCAGGTGACTCCCCTTTATACACAGGAAGACGCTAAAGCCTGCATGGGCCTTTTTATCGGAGTGCCTGATGAGATGAAATTCAGGATTGATGAAAACATAAAAGTTAAGTTCACAAATACAGGTCACATGCTTGGCAGTGGCGTTGCCAATATCGAAATAACCGAAAACGGTAAGATTAAAAGAATTGCTTATACAGGAGATATAGGCCGGCCCGTTGACCAGATTCTCGCCAATCCACAACCTTTTCCACAAGCTGATATCCTTATCACCGAATCAACTTATGGTGACAGATTGCATCAGGACCCAAAAGAGGCAGTAGAAGATCTCCTGAAGATAGTGGTGGATACCTGTGTTAACAAAGGCGGAAAACTTATAATTCCTGCCTTTAGTGTGGGCCGTACTCAGGAAATTGTATTTTCATTGAATAACTTCTTTAACCAGGGAAGATTACCTAAAATTGATATTTTTGTCGATAGCCCTCTTGCAGTAAATGCAACAGCTGTTTTCAGGATGCACCCTGAGTGTTTTAATAAAAATTTCAGTGATGTTATGGAAAAAGATCCTGATCCGTTCGGATTTGATAATCTGTATTATATCAACAAGGTAGAAGATTCAAAAAAGCTTAATGATCATAAAAACCCTTGTGTAATTATCTCAGCATCAGGTATGATGGAGGCAGGGCGCGTAAAACATCATCTTGTTAATAATATCTCAGATCCGAAAAACACCATTCTTATTGTGGGATATTGTGCACCAACAACTCTTGGTGCAAGAATAGGAAGAGGAGAAAAAGAAGTTTCTATTTTCGGAACCGTTTATCCTGTAAAAGCTGAAGTGAAAAAAATCGAATCATTCAGTGGTCATGCTGATTATAAAGAATTGATCAGCTTTCTTGGATGTCAGGATAAGAAAGCGCTCTCTAAGATGTTTATAGTTCATGGTGAGTATGAAACACAGAAGAAATATGTTTCTACGCTTTTGAATGAAGGATTTATAAACATTGAAATACCGGCTAAAGGGCAGGAATACGAAATTTAGGAATTACAAATCAGGAATATCATTCCTGGTTATAGAGTCTTTGAGTGAAGCGAAGCAACGAAGAAATCTTACTGGATACCTGTGCTTTTATTGAATGTACTTTCTTAACTCTTTTCTAATCTGTTTATAATCAGGGAATAACTCAGAAAGTAATTTGTAATATTCCTTACCGTGGTTATGGTGCTTAAGGTGGCAAAGCTCATGGGTAATAACATATTCAATAAACAGGTCGGCGAGCTTTATAAGTTCTGTACTTAATGTTATTATGCCTTTATTTGAGCAGCTTCCCCAGCGTCTTTTCATGGTTCTGATAACCAGCCCTTTCGGCTTAAACATCTGATTTTCATGTTCACTTAGAACTTTATTCATCAAATCAGGAAAATGAATCAGAGCTTCATTCTTATACCCTTTATACAGCAAACTCTTTATTATCCGGGCATCATCTGTTCTTTCTGTTCCGAGTTCAATTGTATTATCATAAAAACGGATGTAAGATTTTCCTGATTTTTCAATCCGGAGAATAGACTCATTACCGCGGAATAGATGAGCCTCGCCCGATGTATATGATCTGTTCATGGAACTATTATCGAGTTTTCTGTAGTTATCACGATGTTTCAGGACCCATCCGTACTTTTCATTTGCAATCCTGATGATTGTTTTTAATGAGGTAAGGTATGGGACTCTTACAATCACCGATGAATCAGGCAGTACGCTGATTCCAATTGTCCTTCTTCCTGAATAAATTACTTTGAATTCTATATCCTCTATTTTGAGAAATTTTTGGTCTTTTAACATTAATTTTTATAATACAGTTAATTAATTTCTGAAAATGAATGAAAGCTGTATTTCATATTTTCAAGGTAGTTTAAAATGGAGTCCAGTCGAAGATAAAATTTATCTTTTCTTCTGGGATCAGTTCCCGGATGAATAAGAAGAATATATCCATTCATATTTTTCAGTTTTTCATATGAAATTAAATTTTTCATCAGTGAATCACTTGAAAAGTAAGGTTTCCCTTTGTCGGGAAATGTCCAGTCCTGGTTAATTATGGTACCACTTGAGATATTAATAAGTCTGGCACCCGCTATGCCTGACCAACTGGCGATTGTGTCATTATACCATTCATATGGAGGCAGGAAGACTAATGCATTCTTTTTAGAGATACCCGAATTCGCAAGTGCATTATAATTATCCCTGAGGTCCGATAAAAACTCATTTTTTGTAATAAGCAGTGAATCCCTCTTTTCCCAGGTACAATAGAGAAGATGTTTATCCGAATGTGGGCCAATATAATGACCATCTGCTCTCAGCTTGTTTATTACTTTTTTATTAGTAGGATTTCTGCAGAAGTCGCCTGTAAGAAAGAAAGAAGCTTTTATATTATGATGGTTTAATGTTATGGTAATTGTATCGAAGCCATCAGAAAAGTCGTGCGCTGTAAAACAGAGATAAATGTTCCTTTTTGTTTTATCCATCCTTACTATAGCTCCTCTGTTCATAGTGATATTTGGATTCAGATACAGGTTCTCCGATTGAGACTGAAATGCTGAAAGATAATATGTCAGGCTGGCTGTACCATCCATTGTGCACTCATTGGTAGAATAATCTGCAAAGTCATCGTGATAAACGGCAAGCTTAGTTTGAAATTGCGCGTATTCATCTTTTTCAGACAGGTAGATATATTTAAGGGAATTGAAGATTGTTGGATAGACCGGGCCATCAACAAGACCGCCATAAACCTGACCTCCTTTAACAACAAACGATGAATGGGAGTTTTCAGGCCAATCCCCATTTCCAGGAAGACCGACTATCATACTCGTACCCCATGGATTACACCCGAAGAGCCAATCCCTATGAGCAGCTTCAAGTTCGGCGTATGAATTGTCTCCGGTTATTTCAGAATAAAGATGTGCCTGCGTTAATATGGCGGCAATAAGATTATTAGAGCACCAGATAAATGGAATGCCAATATGAAAAGGATTTTTCCTGGCCTTCAGTTCTGTAAGATCAAGTCCTTTTTTCATGTACCCAGCAAATTCAGTTTTATTTTGGTTTTTCTGTTCCCTTGCAAGAGCAGCATGACCCATATTTACAAATGGATACCACTGATAATGGCGTGCAGTATCACTTCCAATCCATGGAGTAACTGTCTCTTTTCGTCCGAATTCCAATGAATAACTGAGATATTTTTGTTCTTTTGTCAGGTTGTATAATTCAACTGCCGCCAGTTCCATATCATCAGTCCAGTTATCCTCTTCATAAAAGTACGGAGCGGTTCCAGGCGCTGTCTGGCATACCCCTGGGTTATCGAGTCCAAAACTGAAGGCTGATGTTGCTTTATCTAAAAGTAATTTTGAAAACTGAGGATCAACTTTTTCAAAGACTGCTGCCCCTTTTGCGAAAGCAGACGCAAACTTTCCGGCAGTTGAAGCTATTCCTGTAGTTCTGTTTTTATACTTAAAAAGCCCCTGGGGTTTTCCTGTACAATAATAAACAGGTCTTTCCCGGCCTTTCCCGTAATTAGCCGTGTCGTTATTTGGCAACCTGAACCCGATATGATCACGGTCATCCGCTATCTGGTTGTACATAACTCCTGGTCCGGGATTCATTTTGAGAAGCCAGTCGAGACCCCATTTGCTTTCGTTAAGAATATCCGGTATTCCGTCCTGTCCGGGCAAGCCATTTGGAAGATATTTATCACTGAATGATGCGGGATTCTCTGAATAGGCGAAGAGCATCTGGTATGTTGCATTGGCTGATGTTGCTACATATTGAAGATAATCAGCAGCATCATGCCATCCACCGGTTACATTTATATGAGCGGAATCAGTTGATTTCCCATATATCTCAAATCCATCATGCATGTGACATGAATCTTTTACATAAGGGTTAAATCCGCACCGTTGCTGTCGCATATAGTTCAGAAGAAAATCAGCGGTACCATCATACACATCGTCCGCAATACGGAATTCGGGAGAGACCGCTTCCCCCGCGATAATTCTGTAAACACCGCTCTTATTAAGGTTTGTGAATGAAAGCCGGTAACAACTTATAAATGGTTCTAATGGTTCAGTCCTTACAACGTTATCAAATGCCATTGCCACTTTGCCTGATTTTACATCGATTACTTTAAATGAGTTAAGATTTAAGGTTTTCCTGCTTAATAATACTGCGACTTTGATATCATAATTCCTGTAGCCAAGCTGGTTGATCCTTATCCATTCATTTTTCTTGGCACTGCAGGATAAAACAGGAATCAAAGCAAAGAAAATTAAGTATTTACGCACATTTTTCATACACTATTTACTCTTATCTTACAGGTAGCAATTTACTAAAATAGAATGAAGTATCGAATTGGTACTTCTTGAACATCATTTTAAACTTTTCAAATGTTTAATTGTTTATAGTAAAATATATCAATAGGTCAGATTTTAAGGAATATTGTTGTGTTTTACATTGTCTATCAAGTATATGTTACCCGAACTGAAATGGTTAGTAAATTATTCCCAATAATTATTTTCGACCATATCTTACAGGTTAGTAGGTTTATAGGTTAGTATAAAGATAAGGGGAGGGTAATACTACGGGTGGCAGTTATCTGCCACCCGTCTCTTTTTAGTCAGAACTTAGAAGAAGCATTAGTTAAATAATAGTCTTATTCCTTTTTAACTGTTATAACTGTAATTTCCGGAGGCATCCATATCCTGAAAGGGATAGCAAGAACTCCAAGTCCGCGGTTAACATATTGATACTGATGCCCGGATTTGTAAAGTCCATTCCAGTGTGGATAAAAATATTTTGAAGGGCTCCATCTGAATTTTTTTGTGATTATCCCCATTTGCATGCCATGAGTATGCCCTGAAAGTGTTATTTCAATATCGGTCCTTCCTGTGACAGCCTCGGCCCAATGATTAGGATCATGTGTGAGAAGTATTTTAAGATCAACACTGTCAAGTCCTGCAATTGCTTTATTAAGATCCCCGTGAATCATGTGAGGATGCCGCCCTTCTGTGGTAACGCCGATGAGCGCTATTCTTGCCTTTCCAATTTTTATTGTTTTAAATTCATCATTCAGTATCTGATATCCTGAAGCTTTTATCAGGTTATTCATAATCAATATATTATTTTCCCTGTCAGCCTCTGTGAAATATGGATCGTAGGTTCCCTCATCATGATTGCCCATGATAGCATAATTGCCATACCTGCTTTTTGCTTTAGCAAGGATAGTGTCGTCTCTTTCAAATTCGCGCCATCCAAAACTGATAAAGTCACCTGTATTGATAAGAAGATCAGGATTAATTTGATTTACATCATCCATAACCTTTTGAAGTAGTTTTTTATGATGATAAAATGAAGTGAGATGCATATCTGACAGTTGGACTATCTTCAAACCATCAAGATCTTTGTTTAATCCTGCTATTTTTATAGTAACCTCTTCAGTCTTAAAATTAAATCTTCCGTAAAATGCACTGATAGAAATTATTATAAGTATTGCAGTCATTATGATCAACCCGGCATTTGTTAATCCCCTTATATGACTTCCATTTTTAATATTTACTAATTTACCTGAAAAATGAAAAACAATTAAGATGAATCTTGGGATAACTATCGCTATTATTATAGCTGTCATGTTCATCATTAGCCAGACATGCCTGGGGTTATCGTAAAAGCTGTTATAAGAAGTCGTTTCAATAAATATGATCCAGACCCATAGACTGAGAATAACATGAATAATAATAGAAATAGAATATTTTGCCTTTGAATTGTTAAAAAAGTGCTGTTTAAGAACAATTGGCGTAAGAATCTCGGTAATTATAAGAATAATCAATATACCCATTGAAAAGATTTTAAGATATAAAAGTACTCAATAAATAATTATCCTGATTATTCTTACATTCGCAACAATCAAGAGATTTATTTAAAATGACAGAAGTTAATTTTTATGATCCTTTATTTGTTCCTGATTCAAAACTGACATATTCAGTCATATCAGCAAAATTTGAAGAGAAATGGATATTTGTCCGGCATAATAAACGTTCAACATGGGAGATTGCCGGAGGGCATATTGAGGAAGGGGAGACTTCATTTGAAGCAGCAGGAAGAGAATTAATGGAAGAGACAGGCGCAATAAAATTCAACCTCGTTTGTATTGCAACATATTCTGTTACAATTGAGGGAGAAACCGGATGGGGAAGACTTTACTTTGCAAAAGTATCTGAAATCGGGCCGATACCTGATATATCAGAAATTGCTGAAATGAAATTATTGGATCATCTGCCTGAAAACCTTACTCATCCTGATATTCAACCTCATCTTTTTAAGAGGACAGTTGAGTATCTCACGAGGGGGTGAGTACATTTTATTATATGTACTCGAAGGTAACTTTCTTAAGCCACTTTTCCTCAAGCAAACGGGCTATTCTTTTTACGACTGTTCTTCTTATTTCAAGGTCAACAGGCAGATTTGGATCCTGATGCGCAATATTGATCCGCGTACCGATGATAAAATGAATCTCATCGCTCTCCATTATCAGTCTGACTATCTTATCTGCCGGTCCTTTGCCAAGTTTTATACTGTTATTATAAGTTTTCAATATTTCGTTGACCTTCTGAAGAGTAAGTATCCCTTCAGTCACAAGATCAATGCCTTCCAGAAAGCTTTCAGGTGGAAGCTCAGGATCTTCGAAAATTAATTCATCTATTATTGTCCTGTTTAATTCCCTGGCAATTATGTCTGCTGTCGTACCGCCGCAGAGTATCACTTTTCCTTTATAAGCAAGAATTTTTGCAGCCAGGTCCTTATCCTTTTCTTTTTCATACGGAGGACCTGTGCAGATAATCAGTTTTCGTGGCTCACGGAAATAAATTGTTGCACAGCTGATATCATCACGTGCTTTATAGTTGTCGTTTTTATGTGCCATTGTGACAATCTTGCCGGCGAGCATTATGGCTGAAATTGAAGCTTCATTTGATACCAGAGATGCAGCATAAGTTGATATGTTATCCCTTTCCCATCCAAATGGAAACATTTCACTGCCCATTCCGCTTTGTGATACGCCATCTGAACAAAAGATGATCCTATCTTCCTTTTCAGGCATAAATGAACAGGTTTTGAGTACTTTACCGGAGTTTTTCCCTTTTTCAAGCACGACTTTTTTCCATGAAGGATCAAATATCTGGTTTCCTCTTAAAATAACACATGATGGGTTATCATATTCAAGAATTGTAGCCCTTCCGCTGCTCTCAATATCAATTATTGTAAAAGTTGAATAGCTGATTTTTCTTTCACTGCATACCGGCAGTGTATTCATAATTATCTCAGCTATTCGGTCAACCTCTTTATGTTCGCGTGTAAAATTCAAAGCCATTGTCGAGGTAAGGGTAGCAAGTATATTTGCCTTAACACCATGTCCCATCCCATCTGACAATACAGCTATAACCCTGTTTTCTTCTTTAATATACCTGTACAGAAAAACATCACCACTTATTCTCTCACCGTCGTAGTTCCTCTGCTGACTGTTAATCTCTATAAAAAAATTCCTGTTCACTTAAGATTATTTCAGGTTGGTTTTCTTGTTCACTATTTTTGTTTTATACGACTCAATAATAGAGTTTAGCATCTGCTCAGTTTCTGATGCGCCTTCTCCAAGCAGGAATCCTATCTTTTGAACCATTTCAAGGTTTTTATCAATCACTTCACTGACCCTGTTAGTCACCTCTTCGCCTTGTACCTCAGGCGAATAAAGGTCGCGGATTATTGCCCCGCAAAT
The DNA here is from genome assembly GCA_025358645.1 of Bacteroidales bacterium. GTDB lineage: Bacteria > Bacteroidota > Bacteroidia > Bacteroidales > VadinHA17 > LD21. The sequence continues at coordinate 26,828 of JANYIW010000031.1, read as the reverse complement.
TTTATTCTTTCTGATGGGAAAAATGGAGATATTAAGCATTTTATCTTCAAAATGGACATCTTTGCTCACAACCGGCTCATCTTCCTTTATGACAAACGTGAACATATTATAGACATTAAAAGGGATAAGAGTTTTAACGTCAGCGCCTGCAAGTCCGGGAATTACATCTGCAATAGCTCTGGCATCTTCACCAATAATGTTGATAAAGCTTTGATTTGAGTGAAGTATTTTAAGATTATTATCAACAATTACCACTCCTGTTGGAAGCTTTTCGAGCATGTTATTCATCATGTCGGAAGCGCTCTGGGCAATCTCTTTTTCCCTCCGGGCAAGTTCTTCCGAATCTTTTAAAGCCGTTTTCGTTTCAGCCAGTTTTCTGTTTGTCTGCCTGAGTGTCTCAATGTATTCCTGTTTATTACGGAGGTTAAAAGTATGGCACATTTCAGGAACCGCCAGTCCCTTGGCAACTGTTGAAGCGAAATCGCGGCAGGAGAGATAGCCACAGGCGCCGCAGTTAATTTCTTCATCCGGATTATCTTTGCCGATTATTTTAAGTACTTCTAATACAGCTTCTTCCGGAGGATCAGGAATTCTTTGATCGTCTGGAGTGAAGGTTCTTGAAAAATCGAGCTTTGACCATTTCTCCATATTTTTCTGCCACAATACCTTATCAAGTTTGCCGACTCTCTTTTCAGCATATCTGCGTACCAATGCTCTTCTCCTGAACCGTTCATTGTGATGTTGCATTCCAGGGCCCAGCAGGCATCCATGGCAAAAGAAGAGGTTAAAATGGTGTTGTATGGTATCAATATATTTATCAAAATCATTAATAGCTTCCAGTATTTCTTCTTTTCCCGAAGCTGTTATTACCCTGCTTGAAACCATATCACGTTTAATTCCGCCCGCCTGTATAATTCCTGCTGGAAGAGGGTAGAGAGCCCCCCAGTTTCCATGTGGAGGATCAAAATCAGAAATTTTTACGAGCCTTTCCTGTATCTTGAATTCATCAAAAAGTTGTCTGAGTTCCACGAATGTCAGAACACCATCAATCAGATTCCCTGAATTATAAATAAGTGATTCATCTTTCGCATCGATACATGGACCGATCTGTACTGTTGCAACTTCAGGCCCGTATAACTCTTTTACTACCATTGCAGTGGCAACAATAGGTGAGACCAGTGGAGCTAAGTTGGGAACCAATTCTGGGTGAAACTTCTCGATCAGTTTAACAATTGATGGGCAGTTTGCAGTGATAAGATACTTGCCTTCAGCTTTTAAAAATAGTTTTGCATAAGCTGCAGCAATAAGATCTACACCGAACGAATCTTCATGAACATAATCAAAACCCAGTGACCTGATCATTGCAACGAATTTCCTGTAATCAGTTATATCATCAAACTCTGAAGCAATGCTTGGCTCAATAAGGGCTGCCGTTTTTCTATCGGATGCCAGGAGTTTCTTCACATCATCTTTAGAATCGCGGAATTCAATGGCGTGTGGTGTGCATGATACATAACAAAGCCCACACCCGATGCATCTGTCAGGAAGTATATATGGATGCGCCTTCTGTGGTTTGACTTCAATGGCATTGACAGGACAGACCCTAACGCATGAATATGAATTTCTGCATTTTTCATCATTTATATAAAGAACAGGTTTTCTGTTTATCATATTAAAAAAAATAAGTGCCTAGAGTGCCTAGAGTGCCTAGAGTGCCTAAAGTGCCTAAAGTGACTAAAGTGCCTAGAGTGCCTAAAGTGACTAAAGTGCCTAGAGTACCTGGAGTGCCTAAAGTGCCTGGAGTGCCTAGAGTGCCTAAAGTGACTAAAGGAGTACTTAAATCTATGGTCAATATTTTTAAATTAATTTTCTTCACAACTTTAGTCACTCCAAACTTTAGTTCACTCCAAACATTTCTTTAACTTTAGGCACTTCAAACTTTAGTTCACTCCAAACTTTTCTTTTACTTTAGGCACTCCAAACTTTAGTTCACTCCAAACTTTTCTTTAACTTTAGTCACTCCTAACTTTCTTTTACCTTAATTCACTCCAAACTCTTCTTCCAGAATACCCTCAATTTTTGAAAGCGTAACCCCCTCACGAGTTACTCCGTTTATATTAAGATTTGGTCCATTACTGCATCGGCCCATGCAGCGGCCTCCTTTGAAAATGACTTTGTCGTCCAGATGATTTTTTCTGAGGTATTCTCTTATGAACATTACAACATCTTTATTTCCCCGGGAAAAACAGGAACTTCCCAAACAGATTTGCATCTCAATTCTATGAGCCATTTTTCTTACTGTTCAATAATAAACACGACGTCAAAAGTAATAATTATTTCCGAGCTGTCATTAACCTCTTTGAATCTTAAATTACCAGTTTTTCCATGTTCAAGTGCTCTTAATATGTAATTCATGTACTGAAATTTTCATAGTTATAATTTCAAATATAGATCTTAAGGTTTTAATAATTAATATCTTGCAAGCAAATTAGCTTTATTATATATTTATCATTTTATTGTTAATAAAATAACAATGTTTATTTATTAACAATAAAATCAGTTATATTTGTGTCAAAATTCTTTACTTTATATTGTCAGAATGAGTACTGATCTTGATATAATTCTGAGAAAATACAAACAGGGAAAAAGAGAGGATCTCATTCCTTTACTACAGGAAATACAGAACGATCTGGGTTATCTTTCTGAAGAAGCTATAGTAAAGACAGGAAGTTTCCTGGGGCTAAGCACTACAAAGATATATGGACTTGCTACCTTTTATGACAGATTCAGGTTTCTGCCTTCCGGAAAAATTCAGATAATGATTTGCCATGGGACATCATGTTTTCTCAACGGATCACAGTCAATCATCAATAAAATTAAAGAAGAGACCGGAGTAATGCCAGGACACACAACAAGAGATGGCAATTTCAGCTATGAGATTGTATCATGCATGGGTGGTTGTTGCAATGGCCCGGTTATAAATGTGAACGGTCAATATCATACCCACGTTAAAGCTGAACAACTTCCTGAGCTGATTAAAAGATTAAAGTACGTTATTGAAAACGACTAATTCTATTAGAAATTCCGGATGGAAGATTTAAAAACATTTCTGATTGATAAGGTTCTTACTTTTGAATCCGATACATTGGCCCCGGAAACAGAGAAGATATTGCAACAGGTGCGTAGGGAAAAAACCGACAAGCCTGTAATTTTTATCTCTTCAGGAACGAGCAGTGTAATTGCTGGTTCGGAAAAAACCTGTTCAGCAATCGAAACATATATAAAGGAAAATGAACCATCAGCAGGATTAGTACATGTAGGGTGTACAGGACCGGCGACTTTTGAACCGCTGGTATGTATCCAGATTCCGGGGAAAAATAAACTTTTTTTCAGAAACATAACTGAAGAGAAGGTGGAACCTCTTCTGAACGGTGTATTTCATAATGATATAAATGTGGATGATCTGGCTGGACAGACAGGAACCAGAGGATTTGAATTGTGGTCAGGGATTCCTTTTATGGATGAGCTGCCGTTTTTTGCTAAACAGAAAAGAGTTATTCTTGGCAATTGTGGATGCTACGATCCCGAAAGCATTGAGGAATACATTGCCCGTGGCGGTTACCGGGCTTATATCAAAGCAATCAGACATTATACTTTTGAAGAAGTTTGTGATATAATTGAAAGGAGTGGCTTGAGAGGCAGAAGTGGAGGAGGATATCTGACAGGATTAAAGTGGAAGCATGCACTTAATACGACTTCAAATGGAAGGTATCTTATCTGCAATGCAAAGGAGAGTGATCCGGGTGCATTCACAGACAGAACAATCCTTGAAAGTGATCCGCATCGCTTAATTGAAGGTATAGCAATTGCTGCCTATGGTATCGGAGCCTCGAATGCTATTATTTTCATGCGATCGGGATCCGACCATGCAAAGAACAGGCTTCAGAAAGCAATCGACAGAGCCAGAGAATATGGGCTATTCGGACATAATATTTTCTCAAGTGGTTATAATCTCGAGATATTAATCCGTATCGAACCGGGAGCATTCGTTTGTGGTGAAGAGACTGCCCTGATTAACACTCTTGAAGGAAAACGGGGAATGCCTCAGCTTAAACCTCCTTATCCCACAACAGCAGGACTATTCGGAAAACCCACTGTCATTAACAATGTGGAGACTTTGATGAATGTACCGCTTATTATGCAGAACGGACCAGAATGGTTCCGGACACTTGGAACAGAAAACAGTCCGGGTACAAAAGTATTCGCAGTAGCCGGAAAAGGCCGTATGTCGGGGGTGGTTGAGATTGAGATGGGTACAACAATAAGGACAATTCTTGAAGATATTGCTGATGGAATAAAAGAGGGGAAGGAGTTTAAAGCAATCCAGCTTGGGGGGGTATCCGGTTCATTCATTACAGCGGAAAACCTTAATATAAAAATTGATTACGATGATCTTAAGGAAAAGGGAATTGGAATGGGAGCAGGCGGATTCGTTATAATCGATGAGAATACCTGTATGGTTGATCTTGTCAGATATTATATGGAATTCATACGTAATGAAAGTTGTGGGAAATGTATTCCCTGCCGCGAAGGTACCGGAAGGATGCTTGAGATCCTTGAAAGTGTTATAAAGAAACCTCTGAATGAAGAATCAGGGACAACCCTCGAGAGGTTTAAAGGAGTCATGCAGCTCGAAACAATTGCATCAGTTATGAAAGACACTTCTCTGTGCGGACTTGGACAGACAGCTCCAAACCCATTTATAAGCGCTCTTAAAAACTTCAGGGATGAGTTTGAAGAGCATATATTCGACAGGAAATGCAGAGCTAATATCTGCAGAGGACTCAGAACATTTTCAATTGATGTTGACAAATGTACAGGATGCACTGCATGTGCTGGTAAATGTCCTGTAAATGCGATTTATGGAACACGGCTTCAGCCTTTTTTTATTGTTGAGGAAAAATGTATTGGCTGTGGTATCTGTTTCGATATATGTAAATTTAGTGCAATAAACGTTAAATAGGCTTTATGCTTTTTACGATACAGGTAAATAATAAAAAGATCAAAGCCGAAAAGGGCGAAACAATCCTTTCGGCCCTTAATCGCAACGGAATTATTATACCGACGCTCTGCAGGATGAAGGAATTTACACCTACCGGCGCCTGCAGGATGTGTGTTGTTGAAGTAGAGGGACGTGACCGCCTCGTAACAGCCTGCTCCCAACCTGTTGAGGAATGGATGAAAATTAAAACTCACTCACCCAGAGTTATCACAGCGCGAAAAACAATTGTTGAGCTGCTTCTTTCAAACCATCCCGACGATTGTCTTTATTGTGACCGGAATCTAAATTGTGAGCTTCAGCGACTCGCGGAAGAACTTAATATAAGAGAACGACGAATACGCGGCCGAAAAATCAAACCACGTCTTGACCAATCAAGCCCGGCTATCATAAGGGAACTATCAAAATGTATACTTTGCGGGAGATGTGTCAGAGTTTGTGAGGAGGTTATAACGGCGACTTCACTTGATTTTATTAATAAAGGAAGAGAGACACATGTTGGTGCAGCAATGGACAGGGATTTTAACTTTTCAAGCTGTATTCATTGTGGCCAGTGTGTTCTGGTTTGTCCTACAGGTGCACTTCATGAAAAACACAATATTACAGAAGTACAGGAATACCTTAATAAACCTGAGATAGTAAAGGTCATTCAGTATTCTTCAATGGTGGTTTACGGAATAGCCGAAGAACTTGGGATGAGATATACCAGGGAATTTGATAAAGTTCTCAATACCATACTCCGTAAAATTGGTTTTGATAAGGTTTATAAAACAGGTTTAGGCACCGATGTTTGTATATCCGAAATTGCAGGCCAGCTTTCTCAAAGAATTGAAAATAAGTCAGATAACCCTTTGTATATTTCTGCTTGTCCTGCATGGGTCAAATATGCCGAGCAATTTATTCCTTCGCTTATTCCCTATCTCTCGACAGTAAAATCCCCTCAACAGATTACAGGGGTACTGATAAAAACTCTGGTAGCCGATCAGCTGGGAGTTAAACCTGAAGAGATCTTTTCTGTATCGGCAACTCCATGTATGGCAATGAAATTTGAAGCCCGTCGTGACGGTATGATGAGGAAAGGGATAAGCGATGTAGATTCTGTTTTGACGGTGAGAGAATTGGCCAGACTAATTAGGTTATATGGAATCGATACTTCAAACATTGAACAGGAACCGGCAGATGAACCTATGTCAGGGAGAAGTTCCGCCGCAATTCTGGCTGAGGTATCGGGGGGATTGGCAGAAGGTGTCATCCGCACATATCATTATCAGAAAATGAAGAAAGAGCCCGATAAGCAGATTTTTAAAAAGCTGAGATCGGCTGGAGTATTCAGGGAAATTTCAGTAATGGTAGGTGAGGTGGAGGTCAAAGTTGCAGTTGTCGATGGACTTACAGGACTGGAAAGGTTAAAGGTTTCTATGGCTGCCGGTAAAAAGTATGATCTCATTGAAGTGATGACATGCCCGGGTGGATGTGTACATGGAGCAGGGCTCTCATTCAATACTTCAAAGGAGGAAATTAAGAACAGATCCAGACTTGTCTACCAGGCTGATGATACAGAAGCAATTAATCTGCCATGCAAATCGCTCTCTCTAATCACCTTATATGATAAGCTTCTAAAAGATAATGCTGATATTGCAGATAAGAAGATATTCTTTACTCATTTTGAAAAAAGAAATGTATTACTTTGATTAATTTGCTGAATTAATATGTTGGTCTATACCATAAAGGAGCTATGCCGTACATGCTATACCTGTGTACGGGAATGTCCTGCCAAAGCAATTCGGATTGTGGGAGGACAGGCTGAAGTAATTGATGAAAGGTGCATAGCATGCGGTAATTGTACAAAAGTATGCAGTCAGGGAGCAAAGGTCTTCCTTAATACTACGGACAGAGTAGTAAAGCTTCTCGATGCCAGTTCAAAAGTGGCAGCTATTATTGCTCCCAGTTTCCCGGCAGAGTTTTATGATATTCCTGATCATCATGTTCTTACAGGTATGATCAAGGCATTAGGTTTTGAATTTGTTGCAGAAGTCTCATTCGGCGCTGACCTGGTTGCTGACAGGTACAAAAAACTTGTATCGGAGGGAAAAAACTTTTATATATCATCCGATTGCCCTTCAATAGTTAATTATATCAAATTCTATCATCCGGCGCTTGTTGATAACCTGGCTCCGATTGTCTCTCCCATGGTGGCAATGAGCAGGGTAGTACGTGAAAAATATGGAAAAGAAACCAAAATAGTATTCATTGGTCCATGTATCGCCAAAAAAGCCGAAAGCAGTGAAATTGATGAAGCAATAACCTTTACAGAATTAAGAGATATGCTGGCTGAAAGAGGTATCACACAGGAGACAATCAACCCGGTAGATTTTGATCAACCTGTTGGTGGAAGAGGCGCTATCTTTCCTGTTGCCCGCGGATTGCTCCAGACAGCTAAAATAAGCGACAATGCCATAACCGGGAATATTATAGCTGCTGAAGGGCGAATCGACTTTCAGGGAGCATTAAAGGAATTTGAAGCCGGTTTGATAAAGAACCAGCACATGGAACTACTTTGTTGTGAAGGATGTATTATGGGACCCGGCTTGTCAAAAAACGGGAAGCAATACAACAGGCGGTCATTGGTAAGTTCTTATGCAAGCAGCAAAATGCAGTATATTGATTCCGAAAGCTGGCAAAAATCATTTGAAGAGTTCGCGGAGTTAGACCTTTCTATCAGGCATAAACCGGAAGATCCATGGATAGAGACTCTTAATGAGAATGACGTGAACGACATTCTTATCAAGATCGGTAAAAAAACAAAGAAAGATCAGCTCGATTGCGGCGCCTGTGGCTATGAAAGTTGTGTCGAACATGCAATAGCCATTAAGAAGGGACTGGCTGAAGTTGAGATGTGCCTGCCATATACTATAGAAAAACTTCACAAATCGGTCAGGGACCTTGCATTATCAAACGATAAGCTATCATCAATGAAACAGGCTCTGAAACAATCTGAAAAACTGGCTCACATGGGTCAGCTTTCAGCAGGTATAGCACATGAGCTTAATAATCCGCTTGGCGTGGTGATAATGTATAGCAATATCCTGCTTGAGGAATCGAAAGAAGGAGATCCTGTCCGAGAAGATCTTAAACTTATTGTTGATCAGGCTGGCAGATGTAAGAAGATTGTCGCAGGATTGTTGAATTTTGCGCGCAAGAGTCAGGTGAACCATCAGTTGGTAAGTATCAAAGACCTGGTAGATCATAGCCTCGAAAGTCTGATCATTCCTGCAAAAGTAAAAATCAATATTGAGGACAGGACTACAAACCCTGAAGCAATGCTCGACCTGGAACAAATGATGCAGGTATTGACAAACCTGATCAAAAATGCCATTGATGCAATGCCGAACGGAGGATCAGTCAATATAAAACTGGAAGACACACTCAGTGATGTAATAATAGTTATACGTGACACCGGTATTGGTATAAAAGAAGAAGACAGGGCTAAGATTTTTGAACCCTTTTTTACTACCAAAAGCATCGGGCAGGGCACCGGTCTTGGACTGGCGACTGCTTACGGCATTGTTAAGATGCATAAGGGTCAGATAACAGCTGATTCGAATGATAATCCTTCCAAAGGTGCAACCGGAACGAGCTTTAAGATTGTATTGCCGAGAAGGAAGGAGTAGAGTATAATATTTGATTTAAGTTTTTTTTAGTAACTTGTGGAAAGATGAAGAAGAGCGATATAACAATACTTGTTGCTGACGATGATCCGGATTACCTTTTTCAGACAGTATTTAATCTTGAGAAAGCAGGTTACAAAACTGTGGCTGTCGAGAGCCAGGCGGAGGCGGAATCAGTCATCGCCAGATTCAAACCTGACCTCGCAATCTTTGACCTTATGATGGAAAGTGATGACAGTGGCTTCATATTATGTTACAAGATAAAGAGAAAATACCCTGATGTGCCTGTTATTCTGGCTACCGCGGTATCTCACGAAACAGGATTATCCTTCAGTATTGATTCTGACCAGGAAAAGTCATGGATCAGGGCTGACAGATATCTTGAAAAAGGAATCAGACCTGAGCAACTCGACCAGGAGGTTATGAAATTATTAAAACTTTGAGATGGCTGTTCTAAAAGTACTCGTCATTGATGATGAACCCGGGATACGATCGGGTGTTTCCAGGATTCTTAAAAACTTCCATGTTACATATCCTTTTATGGATGAGGATTATACGTTTGATGTAACCGAAGCTGCAACAGGGGAGGAAGGTATAACAATCCTTGAAAGAGACATGCCGGATATTCTTTTGCTTGACAACAAATTGCCTGGTATACAGGGGATTGAAGTTCTGGAATATATCAGGAAAAGAAATTATGATATTGTTGTGGCAATGATCACTTCTTATGCTTCTCTTGATGTGGCAATAAGGGCAACCCGCGATGGCGCTATTGATTTCATTCCCAAGCCATTTACACCTCAGGAACTGAAATCGAGTATTGAAAACATTACCAAACAGCAGTATCTTAAGAGGATAACACATAAGATGAAGCAGGAAGGGAAAAAAATCAGATATCAGTTTCTTTCTGTTCTTTCCCATGAATTGAAAGCTCCGCTTAATGCACTTGAAGGTTATCTTAGAATGATGCAGGGAAAGCAGGCTGGAGAATTGATTGATGATTATGCAACTCCAATTGAAAGATCGCTTCAGCGGATACAGGGAATGAGAAGCCTTATTATGGATCTTCTTGATTTTACAAAAATACGACTTGAACGAAAAGAAGAGAAGATCGAGGAGGTCAATCTTGCCGAAGTGGCTTCAGAGGCAATCATTACTGTACAGCCTTATGCAATTCAGATGGATGTAACCATCAATCTCAATGTTAAGTCAAATGTGATTATTATGGCCGACCCGGGTGATATGGAGATTGTTTTTAATAATCTCATTTCAAATGCTGTTAAGTACAACAAGATAGGCGGTAAGGCAGAGATTACAATAGATAGTTCCGACAGTGAGGCGATTCTGGTCATTTCGGATACCGGAATCGGTATAACAAAAAATGATACTGAAAATCTTTTTACTGAGTTTGTGAGGATAAAAAACGAAAAGACCAGGAATATTTCAGGAAGCGGCCTCGGATTATCAATTGTTAAGAAAGTTGTGGAATTATATCATGGCACAATTAAAGTTGACAGTACTCCGGATGTTGGAACCGTATTTACAATCAGATTACCCAAAAAAACAATAACTTCAGCTTAAAATAATGAGGATTATAGCCTCAGGCGTATAGGTACAAGTTCCTTCAATCTATTTTAATCGATTATTTTATGATGAAATTACCAGGAAAAACAATAGAAAGGCTTAGCGAGTACAGAAGAACACTTCTGGAATGCCTTAACGAAAAAAGAAACTTTATCTATTCTCACGATCTGGCCGCACGTCTTCATATCACTGCTGTACAGGTCAGACGCGACCTCATGCTGATTGGTTATTCAAGTGTTCTCAGAAAAGGATATGACGTCAGGGAGCTTATCGATACTATTGGTAAGATCATAGATTCTGAATCGACAATGAATGTAGCTGTAATCGGGATTGGAAATCTTGGCAGAGCTGTCGCAGGTTATTTTAAGGGAAAAAGATCAAAGCTGAATCTTGTGGCATCATTCGATAACGATCCGCAGAAAATTAATAAAGTTATTTCAGGGGTTAGATGTTATCCGTACATTGATATGGAAAGACTGGTAAAAGAGCTTGACATAAGAATAGGAATTCTGACAGTTCCTCCCGATTTCGCAAGAGAAATATCTGAAGAAGTTGTCCGTTTCGGCATAAAAGGTATACTGAATTTTACAACTATTCCTTTAAATGTACCTTCCGGCGTCTACCTCGAAGAATATGATATGATAACTTCAATAGAAAAAGTTGCCTATTTTGTAAAAGAGAATAAAATTCAGGGTAAGGTTTGACATGAAAATATTCAGAAGCTTCGGGGAGGCGAAAAATATAATTAACCCGGTAGTCACTACCGGATCCTTCGACGGGGTTCATATCGGACATAAAACCATACTTAACCGCCTTCGGATGCTGGCTGATAAATATGAAGGAGAATCGGTACTCATAACATTTGATCCGCATCCCAGAAAAGTTCTCTATCCTGAAACAGCCGGTAAAGATCTAAAACTGATTAATTCACAGGAAGAAAAGCTGGATCTTCTTGAAAAAGCGGGGCTCGACAATGTTATCATAGTAGAATTCACCAGAGAGTTCTCTAAAATAACAAGTGAACAATTTGTAAGGGATTTTCTTCATGGTATTCTTCATGCAAAAGTAGTCGTTGCAGGGTTTAATCATCATTTTGGATTCAATAAAGAAGGTGACTATAAACAACTATGGGACTGGCAGGAAAAATATCATTTTGAGGCCGAAGAGATACCTGAACAAGAGGTTTACCACGAGACTGTAAGTTCAACAAAAATCAGGCAGGCTATAAGTGAGGGCTATATTCAGAGAGCAAATGCATACCTCGATCACTATTATATAATTATAGGAAAACCAGAGAAAATGCTGATTGAAGGGGCTCTAAATCTACCTTCTCTGGTGAAAATTCCACTTACGGAAGAATGTAAAATTCTCCCCTCTTCAGGGATATACGCAGTTTCAGTTGATTCAGTGTTGAGTAATTCGAAGGGGATGGCAATAATTCATAGACGATCGGATGATACATCAGAAGTTCTTCTGAATATATTTGATGAACAGAACATTAATACTGATAGTAAAATCACTATTTCTTTTCATAAAAAGATCCATGGCGCTTTTGATCTATCAGATAGCAGGTCCGCTTCAAAAATTAATCTGGCAAAAGAAGAGATCGCCGACCTTATTTATTAAAAATAGATATCTCGTTGTCCTTCCTGGATTGAAACCAGGTTTCCGGATATTTTAGTTTGAAGTGCATTGTTTTCAACTTCTCCTACAAGTTTATTTATTAATGCAAAGCCTTTTGCCTTTGTCTCCGGTAATGCAAAGTCTTCGAGATATTCCTTGAAGGTAAAAAGGGCGTTAGGCATACAATATTGTTTTATCAGTCCGGGTTTGGCGAGGTCCATAAAATCCTGGCCGACTCTTCCCTTACGGTAGCATCCTGTACAAAATGAAGGAATATATCCGCCGTCGGCAAGTGATGAAATCACCTGATCGAGTGTCCTGTGATCACCCAGGGTAAACTGGCTGCCTGACTGTTCCTCTTCATGAGAATAAGATCCCGGGTTGGTACGTGATCCAGCCGAAACCTGACTTATCCCATAATCGCATAACTCATTTCGCATAGTATCATTTTCCCTGGTGCTCAGGATAATGCCAGTATATGGAAGAGCAATACGAATTATAGCCACCAGTTTTTTAAAATCATTATCACTTACCTTCGATGGAATATTTTCAGAATGGGGTGCGCCAACTGCGTACTCTATTCGGGGAACGCTCACTGTATGAGGACCGCAGCCAAACGCACTTTCAAGGTGATGCGCATGTTCCATTATCGCCAGAATCTCAAAACGATAGTCTATTAAACCAAGCAAGGCCCCTATGCCAATATCATTTATTCCTCCTTCCATAGCTCTGTCCATAACAGTAAGGCGATATTCATAGTCTCCCTTTTTAGTGTCTGCCGGATGAAACTCCTTGTACAATAACGGGTCATAAGTCTCCTGAAAACATACATAAGTTCCAATTTTTTCAGCTTTCAGTTTTGCGAAGTCTTCTACTTCCATAGGTGCAAGCTCTACATTGATCCGGCGCACATAATCCCGGCCTTCATGTTCTCTGACACTATAGGTTGTTCTTATAGCCTCTACCATATAGCCGGTGTCGTTACGTTTGCTTTCACCGCAGATCAGAAGCACTCGTTTATGACCTTCCTGAAGGAGAGAACGTGTCTCTTCAGCAATCTCCTCCATTGTAAGAACTTTTCGCTTAATGAGTTTATTATCAGATCTGAACGAGCAGTAAGTACAATTGTTTATACAAGCATTCCCGGTATATATAGGTGCGAATATCACCAGACGTCTGCCATAAATCTCCTCCTTTACGGTATGTGCGGTATCCATAATTTTATGAATGACTGATGGATCCGAAACACGCAGAAGTGAAGCTACATCCTCAAGATTCAAGCCTTTAAGCTTCAATGCTTTATTAAGAATTGTATTTGTTTCACTTTCACCAGGTGTCTTCCCTTCAATAAGTGAATATAGCTTGTCCCTGTCAATAAATACCTTGTTCCGTTCGCTCTTGTTCATTAATTTGCTCCTCCTTGAATTTGGTTAGAATAGATTTAACTTCCACGTCTTTTAAACGTCCAATCTTTCCGGTAAGAGCGCTGATTGTTTCGATTGTTCCTTCGATTACAAGAGAAATTACATTGATATTCCGATTATGCAGAGGCAGCCCCTGGCGGGCAAGAATTATACTGCTGTATTCAGATAATAAGGCATTGACTGCAGATACTGAGATTTTGCCTTTGATTAAGATTGTAATTGTACCAATTCTCTTTTCCATCAGATGTTCTTTTGGATTGGATATACGATAAAAGTGATTACGACATACTTTGAAACAGTACTTACAGTTTCTAAGAAAAGTCGTGTTACAAAAATAACAATAAAATCAATATCCTGAATAAAGCTGTGGATTATTCTTGAATAAAATAATTTCTTTGTCTATAGGCTATCCCCAAAGTCGGCCTTGAATTTTGCAACGAGTTTTTCAGGCCAGTTTCCAATAGGGGCCAATCTTCCTGTAAAGAAACGCAGAACAGGTGGTTCTTCGACAAACTTTATTCCACCAACGAGTTCCTTGTTGTGGAATAGCCAGTTTAGTCTGTCAATAAGATATTCAACCTGCGACAAAGTAAAAACCCGTCTTGGAAATGCAAGCCTCATAAGTTCAAGGTCTGCAAGTATATCATTTCCCTGTTCGTCACGTATGCTGCTCATTGTACCACGTTCCATACCGCGAATACCGGAGATAATATAAAAGGCAGCTACCAATGCCCCTGCAGGGTAATCAGCTTGTGGAATATGCGCGAGAAATTGTTTAGCGTCTACATGACATCCGAGCGCTCCTCCTGGTAAAATTACAGGAATACCAAGCTTGTCGAGTTCATTTGCCGCGTAATTGATAAAAGATGGTGACTGTCCTACAACATCCTCGTCAAGAGTTTCATATAATCCCACAGTCATTGCTTCAATTTCCCTGATTGATATTCCACCGTAAGTAAGAAATCCTTCATAAAGCGGTACAAGGTCTTTCATCTTATTATATAGGTCAATATTGTTGGTACAGATGGCTCCACCGCGTGAAGAACTGACTTTACGTCCTGAAAAATAGACCATGTCGCAAAGGTCGCACATCTCTTTAAGGATGAATCCTATAGATCGCTCTTCGTAACCTTGTTCACGTTTCTGAATGAAAAATGCGTTTTCGCCTATAAGACTTGCGTCTAACACTATAATTAATTTATACTTATCAGCTACTCTTCTGACATTCTTAAGATTGTCCATAGAGAATGGCTGACCACCAATAAGGTTTGTTGAGGCTTCCATACGTATAAATGGAATATTTTCAGTACCTGTCTTCTTAATCAGCTCCTCAAGACGGACAACGTCAATATTACCTTTGAAGGGATGGGCGCTTTTAATCTTCATCGCCTCAGGTGTGAAAAGTTCCACTACCCTGCCGCCGTTAAGCTGTATATGAGCAAGAGTGGTTGTAAAATGATAGTTCATTGGGATTACAGATCCCTGTCTGACGAAAATTTGTGAAATAATATTTTCAGCAGCCCTTCCCTGATGAACAGGTAATAAGAGGTTTTTTCCGAAAACATGTGATACACTTTTCTGAAATTTGACAAAGCTCTGTGAACCTGCATAAGCATCATCTGCAACGAACATTTTTGAGAGTTGTTCATCACTCATTGCATTTGTACCACTGTCTGTAAGCATATCAAGAAAAATATCTTTTGTTCCCATCAGGAAAGAGTTGTATCCTGCCTCGCCGATTGCTTCCAGACGACGTTCAACCGGAACAAGTTTTAAAGATTGTACGATCCGTACTTTGTGCATTTCAAGCGGGATCTGTTTCCCATTGAAGAACTTTACAGTACCTTTTTTCTGAGTTTTTTCCATAATTATTGTAAGTTGATTATATGGTTTAATAAAAAAGGCTTACCATTTCTCCGGTAAGCCTTATATTTTGCAAAGTGTATTGTAGACACTTATTTATTACAGGACTTACTTAAATCTGTCTGCAATAATAATAATAATAAATATCAATTTTCAATTTAATAATGCCCATTGCTTAATATCTGAGTTCAAAATTACTGTAATTTTGTACAAAAGGAAAGGAAGGATGCTTAAAAATACATAATTTATTTTCAAAAAATATTTTTTTAAATTAATTACCTCTTCTTTCACTGTAATGTTTTGAATCGCCCCACTCACCATATATTACTTCTGCATCAGCAAGGCCGACGCGGGCCTCGAGGCAACTCTGACAATCTTCTGCTGAATCGTCTGTACAAGGCTTATTATCATATAGTTTATAGCTGTCACGATATTTACCCGGAGTTATATTTGGCATAAGGATATTAGCGCCAATCTTAATTGCCTTTTCCCTGCCAATAGGATCAATTGCCTGAAGAGCAGTTGCAGCTACAATATTAATATCTCTCATCATTATCCTGATTATGGCAATCATCTTAAGTGTGAGATCAAATCTATCCTTCAGAGACATTAGTTTTTCTGAATGTTCAATAAGAGGAGTGTCGGCATGTTCAATATATGGCCCCATTCCACACATGTCGATGTTAAAATTTTTCATATAGAGCAGGTCTCCTGCAAGATCATCCATTGTTTGAAATGGTAATCCGATCATGACGCCGGTGCCAGTCTGATAACCAATATCCTGAAGACTTTTAAGGCAGTTAAGCCTGTGATTGAAATCATGTTTTGGATCATTTGGATGTATCTTGTTGTAAAGCGACTGGCTGGTCGCTTCAACACGTAATAGATAACGGTGTGCCCCTGCGTCATACCATTTTTTGTACACATCAGGCTCTTGTTCTCCAACTGATAAGGTCACACCAAGTTCTCCACGCGAGAGTTCTTTTATCTTATGTAGAAGGTTTTCAATCCTGGTTGTTACAAATGTGCTCTCAAGCTCTCCTGATTGAAGAGCGATAGATCCGTAACGGTTAGTATAAGCAAATTTAGCAGCCGTAAGTATTTCTTCATCGGAGAGATTATATCTGGTTAAATTTATATTTCCTTTTCTTATTCCACAGTAGAGACAATCTTTACTACATATATTTGAAAATTCAATTAACCCTCTGAACCATACCTTATTACCTATATATTTTTCTTTGATTTCAGCAGATTTTTTAAATAAACGAGTTCTCTCTTCGCCTTTGGATTGCAGAAGTAATATAATATCTTCCCTTGTAAAAATATCCTTCTCAAGTATCTCTTTTATTGTCAATGCCATATATTGAATTATCAGACTTAAAACCCTCTCCCGAACATACCCCACAAAGTAACTTTCATCTCTTCCCACCTGCTAATTGCAGCGCCAGCAAAGCTATTTGTATAAGAAGTGACATATTTCTTAGCATCTTCATTTTTCCCATCTTTTACTAATTCAACAACCTTTTTTTCCACAAATGGTAACTCTGCAAATGCCTTATCTTCAAATTCCTGTATAGCAGGCTCAATAAGCGCCCGTCCTTTTGACCAGTTTACTGTCGCGAGCCTGTTTGTCTCACGGAAAGACCAGATTGCAGCATCAGTTCTATAACGCGACTGACCACAGATATTGAAAGAAGGAGGAAGGCTTAAGACTCCTGAAAATATTGGAATTCTTGGGCTCTCACCAGGGTTATCAAATGAAAACCAGGCTATGGCGCCCACCTCGTCGGGGAGCCAGTCGCGGCATTGAATAACATGCGAATAAGAGCATCCTGCTATAGCTATGGTTCTCTGGCGTTCAATCAGTCCGGGCTTTATTTCGTTCAGTAATGTACGCAGGTCATTATTCATCCAGTTACTGATGACGGGTGTTTTGATCTGTCTTTCAATTTCATTCCCATCTTTATCTTTTTCTTTAACTGTAATGAGCAGGTTTCTAGTCATATCCCACTTTGTTCCTTCATAAGTCTCCCTGAAAAATCTCATAATATCACGAGGTGATTGCTTCTTTTCAGGCTTTACTGAAAATGGCAGTTCTTCAGCATCAAAAGAAAGATTTAATGAAGGAGCGAGTGTACTGAGAATATAAAATTCCCTTATTGCGAATGGTTTTTTGTCATTTATGACTTTCCAGAATTTTAGCGGTTCTTTTCCATCCCAATAACCAAGTTTCTTAGCGACATCTTGCAGATCAGCACTATACATGAAATAATCATGATTCTTAAAATCAATAATCGAGATCCTTGGAATATTGGCACACACTCCTACATTTTCATCAGGAATTCTTTGGGCACACCATATAGACGATGGTTTCCCTTTTCCTGAACCTGCTATTTCCAGTTGCCATACCTCTTTAGGATCAGCTACGGTTATACACTCCGCCAGATCCGCGTATCCATATTCTTCTGCTAACCTGCCGATAAGAGCTATTGCTTCCCTGGCTGTTTTGCACCTTTGGAGAGCTATCTTTTCAAGCTCCTCAATATAAAACATTCCATCTGCATTTATAAGTTCTTCCCTTCCGTAAATTGTTGTTTCTCCTATAGCCAGTTGCTTTTCATTAAGGCAGGGATAAGCTGTATTCAGAAATGAATAGGTCTCTGAGAGCTCAGGTATTTCTCCCTTTAATGTCACCTTAGTCATGCCCCAGGACTCTTCGGTATGAAGCATTCCTGAGTACACAGGGTGCATTGTTCCATGATCAAATTTCTGATGGGGGTAGATCTCAAGCCATGTTCTGTAATTCCCGTCACAGCTGTGGGAAGTCATCACTGACCCGTCACTTGAGGCACGTTTCCCTACCATAATAGTAGTACAATTCTCACCATAACCAGGCCCATCATTATCAACATCAGAGTACTGAGCATGGGTGAACAGGGAAAAACAAAAGAAGAAAATTATTATCCAACTGTACCTGAGGTTCCTATTTTTCATACGATATTGATTAAAGGTCATTATTTTGACCTGGCTTATATTACAAAAGTAATTTTTTAAGGCAGATGCCCAACTTCTCTCATTAAATTTCGTGTTATGAGAATGTGAATGCTTTGTCACTGCAATCTTAAAATCGAATACTCAAATACCTTAAATAATAGTATCCATCCCATGATAATTATCTTGTTTTGTGCTATTTATTTTTTATTATCTTGCCTTCAGAATTTAAGATCAAAAAATGTCTGTAAGTCATTATATATCAGAAAAGTATTTATTTGTCGTCGCACATAATGTCGGCTTTCTCAAACGGTTTGCCGGTTTATAGTTTTCTGTCAGTCCTTATTATTGAATTTCCTAATTTATTCCTTCTCCATCATTGTAGCCTATGATAAATGAAAAACTTATAAATCCTGACAGCATTGTTATTGTAGGAGGATCAGACGATCTTTTTAAACCAGGAGGTAAGGTCCTTAAAAATATTATCGATGGAAAATACAATGGAAAACTATATGTAGTAAATCCTAATAAAGATAAAATCCAGGGGATTAAATCTTACAGAGATTTGAATGATATACCGGATGCCGATCTTGCAATACTGGCTATTTCCGCCTCACTTTGCTTTGCTGCAGTTGAAATACTAGTCCGGGAGAAAAAAACCAGGGCTTTTATCATTATATCAGCCGGATTCAGTGAAGCAGGTGATGATGGACTTAAGCTTGAAAAGAAAATTGTTGAACTTATTGATCATGTTGGAGGTTGTCTGATAGGACCTAATTGTATCGGGGTTATTACCAAATCATATCAGGGTGTATTTACATCTCCTGTTCCAAAACTAAATAGCAGAGGATGTGATTTTGTTTCCGGATCAGGCGCTACTGCAGTTTTTATTTTTGAATCAGCAATGCCAAAGGGACTCAACTTTTCAAGTGTGTTTTCTGTTGGCAACAGCGCTCAGACAGGAGTGGAGGAAGTTCTCGAATTCTGGGATAATACTTACGAACCTGATATCAGCTCACCAATAAAACTGATATATGTTGAGAGTATCAGGAATCCGGATAAACTACTTCATCATGCCTCTTCTCTTATACGCAAAGGATGCAGCATTGCAGCAATTAAAGCCGGCACTACTGAAGCCGGTAGCAGGGCAGCTTCATCGCATACAGGAGCTATGGCTTCATCCGATTCAGCAGTAGAAGCGCTATTCCGAAAAGCCGGAATAGTAAGATGTTCCGGCCGGGAAGAGTTGACTACCGTCGCTTCTGTATTTTTTCACAAAAAGCTTAAGGGTAAAAATATTGCCATCATTACACACGCCGGTGGACCAGCTGTAATGCTTACTGACGCATTATCGGCCGGAGGTATGAATATTCCAAAGCTGACCGGTATTCATCACGATAATTTGCTTGCAATGATGAATCCGGGAGCATCGGCTGTTAATCCGATCGATATGATTGCAACAGCTACTAATGATCAGCTTGACAGGGTAATAGAATATGTAGATAAAAAACTACCGATTATTGACGGCATGAGTGTGATCTTTGGCAGTAATGGTTTGAATGACATGACGGAGATTTACGATCTTCTTCATAAAAAAATAAGAGACTGTAACAAGCCTCTTTATCCTATCTTACCATCTGTAACAAGTTCTTCAAAAGAACTTGAATATTTCCTTAATAAAGGTCATGTCAATTTTCCTGATGAAGTTGTTCTGGGAGGCGCGTTAACAAAAATATTCAATACACCCTCGCCGGCAGAAGAGAAGATTTTTCTTGAGAATATTGATGTTTCACTCGTGAGGCAGATAATAGATGAATCGCCGGACGGTTATCTGGAACCGGCAGTCATACACCGACTTCTTAATGCAGTGAATATACCTGTTGTGAAAGAAAATGTTGTCACTTCAAAAAAGGAGTTGTTATCGCTGGCAAATATAACCGGTTTCCCTCTTGCATTGAAGGTTGTTGGTCCGGTTCATAAATCGGATGTTGGTGGTGTAACACTCAATATAAGATCTGTGAAACATCTTGAAGCTGAGTTCAGAAGAATGATGCAAATAAAAGGTGTAAAGGCAGTTCTTGTGCAAGAGATGCTTTCGGGTACTGAACTTTTTATCGGAGCAAAATATGAACCCCGTTTCGGTCATATTATTCTTTGTGGTTTGGGAGGGATATTTGTGGAAGTTCTTGGTGACGTGTCATCCGGACTTGCTCCTCTCACTTTCAATGAAGCAGAATCGATGATAAGAAGTCTCAGGAGCTACAGCATCATACAGGGGACACGTGGAAAGCCCGGGATTAATGAGGCAAAATTTGCAGAGATAATTGTACGTCTTTCAAGTTTATTACGATATGCTACTGAAATAAAGGAGATGGACCTTAATCCACTGATAGGGAGCCCTGATGGCATTACAGTTGTTGATGCCAGGATCAGAATTGAGAGGTAATCTTAACGATATTATTGCAACCTGATAAATATTATATTTATATTCGAAAATTCTTTCTACTCAAAAATATGTTAAGAATATGATTATCCATCAGTTATCAATTTTTCTTGAAAACAAATCAGGACGTCTGACAGAAGTGCTTGAAGCTCTTGGAGAGGAGAATATCAGGATAACTGCATTAAGCGTTGCTGACACAACAGAATTCGGAATTTTACGCCTTATTGTCTCTGAACCTGAGAAAGCGCGGGAGCTCCTGAAAAAGCAAAACTTCACGGTGAATCTTACGGAAGTTATTTCCGTGATGGCTCCTAACGAAGCAAAACACTATGCAAAGATATTGCGAATTTTATCTGATCTGGATATCAGCGTGGAATATACCTACGCGTTTTCTGTAGGTGACAAATCAATCATAATCCTTCGTTGCAGCAATACAGAGGACGCAATTAAGGCGCTTAAAAGTCATGAAATGGAGTTGCTGAAGGCCAGTGATCTATATAAAATTTAAGATATGGAAATTTGGAACCGTCATTTCGAGTGCATGGATAGGGATGGGATCAGACATGTTCAAAGTGAGAGACTCAGAGAAACTGTTGAGAGAGTATATTTTAATGTGCCTTACTACAGGAACCGGATGCAGGAAGCCGGCCTTGGACCGGAAAATATTCAGACAATTGATGATTTAGCCAAATTACCGTTTACCACTAAACCGGACCTCAGAGATAATTATCCTTTTGGATTATTTGCAGTTCCTATGAGCGAGATAGTTCGGCTCCATGCTTCATCCGGCACTACCGGAAAACCCACAGTAGTAGGATACACACGCAATGATATATCTACATGGTCAGAGGTAATGGCTCGTACTTTGACGAGTGCAGGTGCAAACAAAAATGACTTCATCCAGGTTGCTTATGGTTATGGACTGTTTACAGGAGGACTGGGACTGCATTACGGAGGAGAAAAGATAGGAGCCTCTGTAATACCGATATCGGGTGGGAACACTTCAAGACAAATACAACTCATGAAAGATTTCGGGAGCACTGTTCTGGCATGCACTCCTTCTTATGCACTATACCTCGCGGAAGCAATACAGGAGAGTGGAATTAAACGTGATGATTTAAAGTTAAGAGTAGGAGTTTTCGGCGCTGAACCATGGACAGAGAACATGCGCCGCGAGATTGAGGATAAACTGAAGATCAAAGCTATAGATATATATGGTCTGAGTGAAGTAATTGGTCCGGGGGTTGCAAGCGAATGTCTGGTTCAGGAGGGATTGCACATAAACGAAGATCATTTTTACCCCGAAATTATTGATCCCGTTACTCTGAAGGTTTTGCCGGCAGGAAGTACAGGGGAATTAGTTTTTACAACACTTACAAAAGAGGGTTTACCCCTGATCCGTTACCGGACGCGCGACCTGACCAGACTTATTTATGATAAGTGCAAATGCGGCAGGACAATGGTAAGAATGGATAAATGCCTTGGACGAAGTGATGATATGCTCATTATCAGGGGTGTTAATCTTTTCCCTTCACAGGTGGAGAGTGTTCTTCTTGAAATGAGTGAAATTAAACCACATTACCTGTTAATTGTCGACAGAGTAAATAATCTCGATACTCTTGAGTTAAAAGTAGAAGTTGATGAAGCTTTCTTTCAGGATAAAATAAGTCAATTGGAATCACTTCGTCAGAAACTTCAGAATAACCTCGAGAATTCGCTTGGACTGGCAATAAAAGTAACTCTCGTTGAACCAAAAATCATTGAAAGAAGTGAAGGCAAATCCAAACGTGTAATTGATAAGAGGAAATTTTAATTATTTTAAAACGACATGACAGATATTCCAATATCATCTGAAATAATAAAGACCCTGGCTAACACTATAAGTATCCCTTCTCTGGGTAGATCATCTATACGTGAAATTGCACAGCTTGTAAATAGAATTGAAGAAAAAACAGGTATTAAATTTATCAGGATGGAAATGGGTGTCCCCGGCCTTCCAGCTCCATCTATTGGCATTGAAGCAGAAATAGCCGCACTTAAAAGCGGTGTAGCATCACTTTATCCCGACATTTCAGGTCTCAAATCTCTGAAAAAAGAAACTTCCAGGTTTATCAAGCTCTTTCTTGATGTTGATATTGATCCACAGGGCTGTATTCCCACAGTTGGTTCAATGATGGGTGCAATGGTTAGTTTTCTGGTCGCTAATAGAAATGACAAGACTAAAGAGGGAACTCTGTTTCTCGATCCTGGATTTCCGGTCCAGAAGCAACAGGTTAAAATGCTTGGACACGATTACTGTTCTTTCGATATTTATAATTACAGGGGGAAGAAACTTAAAGATAAACTTGAATCACATCTGGAATCAGGTAAGATATCCTCTTTGCTCTTTTCAAACCCAAATAATCCCTCATGGATATGTCTTAAGGAGGAGGAACTTGCAATCATTGGCGAACTTTCGAGGAAATACGATGTTATCGTGATTGAAGATCTGGCATATTTCGGCATGGATTTCCGGAAAGATTATTCAGTACCGGGAAAGGCGCCATTCCAGCCAACAGTTGCCCATTACACAGATGAATATATAATGCTTATTTCGAGCTCCAAAATATTTAGCTATGCAGGCCAGCGAATCGGTATCATGGCAATATCTGATCAGCTTTTTCATAGATCCTATCCTGACCTTTTAAGATATTATTCAACTGATAAATTTGGACATTCAGCTATCTTTGGGGCATTATACGGGTTGTCAGCCGGAGTAACTCATTCCGTTCAGTACGGTTTAGCTGCTTTACTTAAAGCCGTTAATGATGGAAAATACAAGTACCGCGATGATGTATTGGAATATGGTGAAAAGGCCAGATTGATGAAAAATATGTTTGTTTCAAATGATTTCCAGATAGTCTATGACATGGACGTAGATGAAAAGCTTGCAGATGGTTTTTATTTTACCATCGCTTATCCAGGAATGGCAGGAGATATCCTGATAGAGCAACTCCTCTGTTATGGAATCAGCGCTATCTCTCTTGAAACCACAGGAAGTGACAGACCTGATGGTTTGAGAGCATGTGTTTCACAGGTTCCGCGCGAACAATTCGGTGACCTGGAAAGACGATTAAAAAAATTCAGGGAAGATCATACAATAGAAAAAAATTAATTGATAAGTATATGGCAAAGATCAGGGGAAGTATTGTAGTAAATGTTGAAAGATGCAAAGGGTGCGAAGTATGTATGGTCTCTTGTCCCACAGGAACCATCGCTATGGCAAAAGATGTGAACGGGAAAGGTTATAATTATGCGTTTCCTGCAAATCCCGAATTGTGTATTGGCTGCGCCAATTGTGCTATGGTTTGTCCTGACGGCGTAATAACAGTTTATAAAACTAAAATATAAGCATGTAATGGAAAAGGAATTAAGGTTGATGAAAGGAAATGAAGCAGTTGCTGAAGCTGCAATACGTGCAGGAGTAGACGGCTACTTTGGATACCCCATTACGCCTCAGACTGAAATCATTGAATACCTTATGGAAGCAAATCCTGCCGGGACAACCGGAATGATAGTACTTCAGGCTGAAAGTGAAGTTGCTGCCATTAACATGGTTTACGGCGGCGCCGGATGTGGTAAAAAAGTTATGACTTCTTCTTCTTCACCCGGTATAAGTCTTAAACAGGAGGGCATCTCTTATATTGCAGGAGCAGAGCTCCCATGCCTGATTGTAAATGTTGTCAGAGGTGGCCCGGGTCTCGGTACAATCCAACCTGCCCAATCAGATTATTTTCAGTCGACAAAAGGGGGAGGGCATGGAGATTATCACCTTATAGTACTGGCTCCGGCATCGGTTCAGGAGATGGCTGACTTTGTCGATCTAAGCTTCGAATTAGCCTTTAAATACAGAAATCCTGTAATGATGTTGTCTGATGGCGCTATCGGTCAGATGATGGAGAAAGTTTACTTAAAACCACATAAAGAGAGATCAAAAACTTCTCCCGACTGGGCGACCACAGGTAAACCAACGACAAGAGAAAGAAATATAATTACTTCTCTTGATCTTGATTCCAACCGGCAGGAATTGTTTAACATTAAACTTCTTGCCAAATACGATGAGATAAGGGAAAAAGAAGTCAGATTCGAGGAGTTTCAATGCGAAGATGCTGAATATCTTCTGGTTGCTTATGGCACTAGTGCACGGGTGTGTCAGAAATCAGTTCAGCTTGCAAGGGAACAGGGTATAAAAGCAGGTTTATTGAGACCAATAACCCTATTCCCGTTTCCCACAAAAAGAATTAATGAACTTGCCGGTAAAGTTAAGGGAATGCTATCGGTTGAGATGAGCGCCGGGCAGATGATAGAGGATGTACTTCTGTCTGTAAATGGTAAAGTTCCTGTGTACCATTTTGGTAGAATGGGAGGCATTGTTACAACTCCTGAAGAGGTAGTTGAAAGTCTGAAATCAAAATTTATAGGAGGTTAAGAAATGGTTGAATTTTCAGGAATCAAAGAGATAATAAAGCCGGAAAATCTGGTGTATAAAAAAACAAATATTATGACAGAAAACATTTTGTCATATTGTCCGGGATGCGGCCATGGAACGGCTCACAGGATACTTGCTGAAATAATTGATGAAGAGGGCCTTCAGTCGGAAGCAATCGGAGTTTCTCCTGTCGGCTGTTCAGTCTTTTTATATTACTATCTTGACATTGACTGGCAGGAGGCTGCCCATGGTCGCGCACCCGCGGTTGCAACTGCCATTAAACGACTTTTTCCGGAAAAATTTGTTTTTACCTATCAGGGTGATGGTGACCTTGCTGCAATAGGTACTGCAGAGACAATACATGCATGCAACAGGGGAGAAAATATTCTGATAATTTTTATTAATAATGGTATCTATGGGATGACAGGCGGACAGATGGCACCAACAACTCTCCCAGGAATGAAATCCTCTACATCACCTTATGGCAGAGATGTCAAAACAATGGGGTACCCGCTTAAAATGACGGATATTGTTGCTTCTCTTCCCGGATCGTACTACGTTACCAGGCAGAGTGTGCATACCCCTGCAAATGTTAAAAAGACAAAGAAAGCTATAAGGAAAGCAGTTAATTATCAGAAGCTTAACAAGGGAACCTGTCTGATTGAAATAGTCTCTAACTGCCCGTCTGGATGGAAGATGACACCTGTTCAGTCAAATAAATGGATGGAGGAAAATATGTTCCCGTATTATCCTCTGGGAGATTTAAAAACTCCTGAAGAATAGTCAGTTCCAAAAATTAAGAAATTCATAATAAAATGACTGAGGAAATAATTATAGCCGGTTTTGGTGGACAAGGTGTCCTTTCAATGGGTAAAATAATGGCATATTCAGGTGTGATTCAGGATATGGAAGTCAGCTGGATGCCTTCATACGGACCGGAAATGCGCGGTGGAACAGCAAATGTCATTGTTATAATCAGCAGTGAAAGGATCAGTTCACCTATCATAAAACATTTCGACACTGCAATCATCCTTAACCAGCAATCGCTCGATAAATTTGAGAGTTCAATTAAGCCGGGTGGTATACTTATTTACGATACCAATGGTATTACCAGGCATCCTGAAAGAAAAGATATAACCGTCTATCGCGTCGATGCAACTGAAGAAGCTTCAAAGATGAACAGCCCCAAAATATTCAACACAATTGTTCTCGGTGGATACTTAAAAGTGAAGCCGATCATTAAGTTGGAGAATGTTATTAAAGGTTTAAAGAAATCCCTGCCTGAAAGATATCATAATCTTATTCCTATAAATGAAAAGGCGCTAATGAGGGGTAAAGAAATCATAACAGAGGTTCAAAGGGCTATATAAAGTCTTTTTACCCCCTAACCCCCCAAATGGGGGATAGCCGTCAAACTAAGGTGTTAAATATAGTAAAATAATGAGAGAGTTTAGTACAAAACAGAATGTAAAGTATTAAATATATATGCGATACATTTCCCCTCCTTTTGAAGGAGGGGTGGCCGGACCACTTTTTAAATATGATACAAATGCTGATTCCGGCCGGGGTGGTTGATTGTTTATTCAAATTCAGGATCTTTTCTTTTGAAGGTTTTTCTTATTTCATTTTTTACAAATTCAGGTTCCTGGAATACCAATCTGTTTTCAAACCTCAGTATTGAGAATCCAAGGCCTTCAAGATATTG
>JANYIW010000013.1 GCA_025358645.1 Bacteroidales bacterium | reverse complement strand
TTTATTTGAACTGGAAAACTTCCCTCCTTCAAGATTTGCACGGATGATAAAACAATACTCCGCGTTAATAGTGAAATCATTAAGCGTAAAGGTTGTATCTCCCGGGTTTAAATTTTCTGCTTCAGTATAACTTCCGCCATTGACTGACTCCAGTACCGTATAGCCCGTTACCTTGAGAGGAAATGAACGGTAGCTGTTCCACGACACATTTATTCTTTTCAGACAGGTATCAACTGAAACCTCCTCAAAAACTGAATTGAGAACATTTGAAAAAATACTGGTGCATCTTGGAAGTCTCATAGCTGCTGCCACATATGACATACTAAAATTATTTCCGACTGTATTTGAAAGAGTATAGCTTGTAGCTAACGGATCCTTTATAGTGTCCACGAAAAACCCGTCGCCGTTTTTGTATGAATAGATAATATAAGCTGCAATATCAGGAGATGGACTCAGCGTCCATGTAAAAACGGTATTCCCTGTCTCCGGTTGTACCGAAACCGAGGTAAAAACAGGTGGTAATGGGGGATCGGTAATACAATTAATTTGTGTATATCCTTCTGTCGGCCACAGGATAAACAGAGCGATGAGAATATATAAATGACAGGTTTTCATTCAGATCCAGCAGTTATTTCATAAAGGTCATCTAAATTGTAATACGTTTTTGCCAGTTCAATTATTTCGTCAGGAGTTATTGTTTTTATTTTTTCAGCCAAAGAGTAATAATAACTATTATCGAGTCCGAATTCCCATGCTGACTTGAAACTTTCAGCCAGTGCAAAAGGCCCGTCAAACATTCTTACCATCTCACCTGACATATAATTGCGCACAACATTCATCTCTTCTTTACCAACAGGAACACTCTGCAGAATTCGTATTTCCCGGTATATCTCATCTATTGTTTTCTGACAATATTTTTGTCCGACTTCAGTTGAGATCACCTTGTAGCCTGTAAGATCAAGGGAAGATAATGATGAACTTATTCCGTAGGTGTATCCTTTTTCTTCACGTATGTTTTTCATGAGTCGTGATCCGAAATATCCGCCAAGGATTGAATCAAGAACTTTCATTCCCGGATAATCGTTATGGCGTTTATTTATTGTAGTTGAACCAATTCTTATAGCTGTCTGAACTGTACCGGATTTTTCAAGATGGATTTTTTTCAGCTTTTCGCTTTCTGGTAAGTGGCCAGAATCTTCCCTGTAAAGAGGTTTTAAAACTGTATTTCCATAATGCGAATTCAGAAGTTCTGCCGTCTGGCTGTGTATTTTTCCCGATATAATGATTGCCATGTTTTCGGGTGTATAATATTTGCTGTGAAAATCAGAAAGAACACCGGGGGTTATTCTTTCAAAATCCTGTTCAATTATCTGATATCCATAAGGATGGTGTTTTCCAAAAACAGATTCGAAGAACTTATCGATTGCCAGATTCTGAACTTTCTCCCTGTTTACCATGTACCACCGTAACCTTTTTTTCATCAGCGCATTTAATTCAGCTTCAGGAAAAACCGGACGGAATAAAATTTCATGGCTGAATTCCAAAACCTTTTCAATATGCTTGCTGAGGAAATATAAAACAATTCCTGCACTATCCTTTTCCGCTGACTGATTCAGGAATACTCCATAGAAATCGAGAGACCTGTTTAGCTCTTCCGAAGAATAGTTCTGCGAACCTTCAGAAAGCATCATATTGCATGTGGAGGAAAGAAGCGACATGTTCTCTTTAATCTGTCCCGCCCTGAATGTAAATTCCAGCCTCATTATATCTTCCGTTCCGGCTTCAATAAGATAGAAAGGTATCCCGTTGTTAAGCCTGTAGGACTTTGCCTCTGGAATAATTACCTTTTCAACAGGAAATACCGGTGGTTGTATTCTTTGCAGGTTATTCATCGTTACGGTTTTCTGGTTGATATGTAAAACAGGGTGCTGCAATTCGACGAAGTAAAATATTTTTGGACAGCCTCGGTAATCATTTCATAAGTGACACTTCTGTATGCCTGAACCTCTTTGTTGATTAATCCTGCATCGCCCAAAAGTTCAAAAAATGAAAGGTTTGCAGCTTTATTCAGAATACTGGTATTTGAAAATACTGTTGAAGATTCAAATTTGTTCTTCACTTTTTCAATTTCATCATATATGCCATTATTGTCAAGAAGACTATTAATTACCTCATTTACAGAGCTATTTGCATCTTGAATGTCAACGCCTTTCATTAACTTCCCCTGGATAAAAATCAATCCCGGATCAATATCTGCGGTTATGTATGCATTTATTTCGCTGAATAATTTCTTTTCCCTTACAAGTTTCGTATGCAGTCTGCCTGATTCTCCTCCTGCCAGGAGATCAGTGATAAGATCTATCGTATAAAAATCATTGCTTTGCCTGGCTCCAATATGCCATACTTTGTATATGGCAGCTGAAGGCACATCGCTTTCTATAGTCAGGATTCTTTCTTCAGTCTGTTCCGGCTCCGCAGGCAGGTTTCTTGGCTTTATTAATCTTTTTTCAATAGGGCCAAACCATTTCTGAG
>JANYIW010000406.1 GCA_025358645.1 Bacteroidales bacterium | reverse complement strand
CCAAGATCACCAAGTATCGAAAATGTGTATTTGCCCGGGTCATGGATTGCCTCCTGAAAATCAATAAAAGGAGCCATTAGCGAATTTTCACTCCGAATTTTCGTTGTATCCAGATGTGAAATGCTTGATCCTGCATCCCAGGTAGAGGGAGCGTATAATTTGGCCCTTAAGATTGGATATTTGGCTGGGAATGAATTAGAATAGTTTCTCAGAAGTGGTCCATTAAAATAAACCTGGTTTCCCGTAAGCTCGTTCTTGAGGGCTGTTGAATTATTGAGGAATTTCAAGGTATCCGTTAATCTGTTTCCGTTGAGGTTTTCAACAAACTTATCGTATATAATTGGAACAGAACTGAATCCCCATGAGCCTGTTGTTGTATTGGTACTAAAACTGTCAAAGAAACCCAGTCCATGGCAGATCTCATGGAGTGCGACTGTAATAAGATCATATTTCTGGGCAGGTACTTGTCCGTCAGTGCCAAGATACCAGTTTATTGAACTGTTTACTGCTAAGGTTATATCGCCCTGTAAATCAGTGTTAAGACTTACTCCTGCTATCTTTTCAGCCAGCGCAACAGGGTAAAGCGACAATGGGTCCGGGGCATCAATGGTCCATCCTCCGGCATATCCTGTGATTGTTGAATGAGCCAGCACTCCTGCAGTTGAAATTTTCTCCCAGCTCGCGTTAACGGTGAACTTTGTATCGGCCGGAAGCAGCATTTCCAATATTGAAGCGGCATACTCCATTGCAGCTTTTGCCTGAGTGGAAAAACCAGTATAATAGATAATTATAGATCCTCCGTTCTTTGAACCGGACTTTCTGAAGAATTTGGCAGGCGGCGGAATGTAAAATTTATTCACCTTATTACTGGCATAACAGACTCCGGTTACAGATGAATTCTTAATCAGATCCTGGGCCATAAGAGGAAGAACCGGATTAAGAATCAGAAAACAGGCAAAAAAAGAAAGAAGTCGTCTCATGGATTATTCCCCGGCAAGCGAGATTTAGGTAATATCAAGATTAAACGTTTTTTTCATGTCCTTAAGAATGGGATATTTATTCGTGAGATAATTAAGCTTTTGCTCATCAGAATATAAAATTTCACTCGATTCGGTAAGGTCCACTGTTGTTTCAATTTCTATATCTGACATAATGAACCTGCTTTCAAGAAAACTAACGAGTTTTGGTCTGTAATTTAAGATAAATATATCCTTTTGGGCAGCATTACTGAGATGAATTTTTATAGTCTGATCGTTTTCCAGTTCAGGTCTGATCGTTTTAAACATGCTTACGATCCTGGTCCCCTCTCCTTTCAACTTATCCGTAAATTCCTGCCAGGCTGATTCGAAAGCCTGTGGCGTGAATTCATCCTTAGGTTTTAATTGAACTTCAGGATCGTTCAAAACAGATTTCTCTTCCTTTTTATTGATTGGCAGGATATCATCTGAAATGATTTCTTTTATTGAGAATGTTTTGGATGGCTTTTCGATAACAGGATCATGCTTACCGGAAGTTAATTCCGTATTAATAACCTTTTTTTCAGAAGTTTGAACCACCTGGTGTAAACTCTCTGATTTTGAAGGGAGCTGCAGGACTTCTTCCTGTTTTTTTAATTGCCCGGTATCAGACTTTTTTTTTTCTGAGGACTCTGTTGCTTCATTCATTAACCTGCACAACCTGATGAGTGAAAGCTCTATGTGCAATCGTGGATTCTTGCTGCTTTTATATGTAAGATCGCAATTATTTCCAATCTCTAATGCTTTGAACAAGAAATCAGCAGGGCAGTTCCCTGTCTGTTGAACATACTTTTTTTTAATTGCAGGTGTAGCTTCGAGCAGACGTAATGTAGAGTCATCTTTGCTAACCAGGAGATCACGAAGGTGACTGTTGAGTCCGGATATAAAATTATGACCGTCAAATCCTTTCTCAAGTACTTCATTAAATGTTAATAATATCGAGGATATATCACCTGCCATTGCTGCATCAACGCATTTAAAATAATACTCATAATCGAGCACATTCAGATTATCAATTACATCCTTATACGTTATTGTTTTTCCACTAAGGCTGACGATCTGATCAAAAATTGAAAGCGCATCCCGTAAAGCTCCATCAGCTTTCTGCCCTATAATATGAAGCGCTTCCTCTGCGGCAGATATCCCTTCATTTTTAGCTACATACATTAATCTGCCAACAATGTCTTCAATTCTTATCCTGTTAAAATCGAATATCTGGCACCGGGAGAGAATAGTTGGAATTATTTTATGTTTTTCTGTAGTGGCAAGAATAAAAATAGCATGAGAAGGAGGTTCTTCGAGTGTTTTAAGAAACGCATTGAAGGCAGACGCAGATAGCATGTGAACTTCATCTATTATATAGATACTGTATTTTCCGATCTGTGGAGGAATCCTTACCTGGTCGTTCAGACTTCTTATATCTTCAACCTTATTATTAGAGGCGGCATCAAGTTCATGAATATTAAATGATCTCAGTGAATTGAATGACAGACACGATTCACATTCATCGCAAGCCTCGAGGTTCTCCCCCAGGTTGCTGCAATTAATTGTTTTGGCAAAGATCCTGGCGCAAGTTGTCTTCCCGACACCCCTCGGACCGCAAAAAAGATAAGCCTGTGCAAGATGGTTGTTCTTAATAGCACTTTTCAGCGTGTTTGTTATTGAATCCTGACCAATTACCATATCAAAACTGGCAGGACGGTATTTCCTTGCTGAAACAATGAAGTTTTCCATAAATTACTGACTCTTGTTTTTCAAAATTCCTGAAACACAAATATAAACAAAAAGGAAAAAGGAAAAAGGTAAAGGGAAACAAAATCCATTAAACATAAAGGTAGCAAAGATCTTCTTGTCCCCATAAAGTATTGAAGGTTTTAGTTGAAAACAATAATTTCTGATTTTTTCATCACTTAATTTTTGAATAAAGCAAAATAGTTGTACTTTTGCGAGCCAAAATCATATAACTAATAAACAAATAATTACTATGTTGAATCAGTACGAAACCGTTTTCATTGCAACTCCCGTTTTATCTGAGAACCAGATGAAGGAAGCGGTACAGAAATTCAAGAAGGTCATCACCGACAACACGGGTGAGATCGTTCATGAAGAGAACTGGGGTCTTAAAAAGCTGGCCTACCCCATCCAGAAGAAGTCGACTGGCTTCTATTATCTGGTTGAATTTAAAGGCACAGGCGATCTAGTTGAAAAACTTGAACTCCAATATCGAAGAGATGAAAGGATCATCAGGTTCTTAACTTTCAGGATGGAAAAATTTGCCGTCGAATATGCAGAGAAGAAGAGAAGACAGAAAGAATCAGGTAAAGCAAAGGAGGAATAAGATATGGCACAGAACGAATCGGAAATCAGATATTTGACTCCACCAACTGTTGAGATCAAGAAAAAGAAATACTGCAGGTTTAAGAAAAACAAGATCCGTTATATCGATTATAAGGATCCTGAATTTCTTAAGAAATTTCTGAATGACCAGGGTAAGATTCTGCCACGCAGAATTACAGGTACTTCACTTAAATATCAGAGGAAAGTGGCAAAAGCCGTTAAAAGAGCCAGACACATCGCTCTTCTTCCTTATGTTACTGACCTTTTAAAATAAGGAGGACACTATATGGAAATTATATTAATACAAGACGTCAACAAGCTAGGCCAGAAGGACGATTTAGTGAATGTTAAAGCAGGATATGGCAGAAATTTTCTTATCCCCAGAGGCTTCGCCGTAGCAGCAACATCCTCTGAAAAGAAGATGCATACTGAAAACCTGAGGCAGAGGTCTCACAAGGAAGAGAAAATAAAGATTGCAGCGCAGGAGATAGCTGGCAGGATGGCTGGTATAAAAATTATTGTTGGTGCAAAAACCAGTACGTCAGGGAAAATCTTCGGTTCGGTAAACACGATCCAGATTGCAGAATCGCTGAAAGAAAAAGGATTTGATATTGACCGCAAGAATATTACCCTTCCAGAAGATCAGATCAAGGAAGTTGGTAACTACAAAGCAATCGTTAAACTGCACAGAGATGTGAAGGTTGAAGTTGAATTTGAGATACTTGGGGAATAAAATAACCTTAAAATGTAAATGAAGAGACGCGCTATTTGTGCGTCTCTTTTTTTAATACGCATCGTGGAAATCTTTTCTGCGCTCGTACTTCAAATCGCCCAGCACTGCAGCATTAACTCTGATCAGAAAGTTCCAGCTTTGCATTGTACCATTGGGTACCCAGTTAAGATTCATTGTCCAGCAATGCAGATTACGCGTTATTCCTATCTGCGTCATGGTTATCTTCTTTCCGGTAAAATCATAGCCTGTGGTAAATGTAGCAGACATCTTCTTGGTAAGAGCAATACTTCCATTATTTAAAGAAAGCGCCTGGGTTATTGTCGATTTTTTACCTGTATTAAAATAGCTTAAACTGTAACTGATATTTAGTGTCCATGGAATATTAAAAACAGGATAACCATAAGCATCTTTTTCACCTGCAACGCCAGTCTTTTGTGTCTTTAGATCAGAGCCGGGTATGCCTGCATTTGCCTGAAATGCAGGAGTACCCTGGCCAGCAGGATTAGGGTTTGATTTGTTTTTATCATTGTTTTTCTTGAATAAATCACTGAGACTGAAATCGAGACTCGTACTAAAATTTGTCAGTCTCATAAGTTTGTTATTTTCTGCAAACAAGAATTTACCCCAGGGTTGACCCGTTTTGGGGTTAGTTCCATAAATTGAGAAACTACTATTTGCCGAAATACCGACATTATTCAGGATAGTTGTCCTCATTTGCATTGTTACCGGCGCCCAATGCATAGAATCGGCAAAAATATTATATGCTGTATTAATGCTAAAATTATCGATTAGCTTTACCTTCTTTGGTTTTCCGGTTGTATCATTTCTCGCGAAAACTTTGGCTTCCACAATATTAACTAAACTTAAGGAAATATTGCCACTCTTACTTGATAATGAAGGTGTTCCAAAAATATTACCTTCATATACGGAATAAAATGGAGACCGACTTCCGAGAGTATCTACCTGCACCTGTCTGTACATTTTCCGTGAAGCCAACCCACTGAGCGAAGGAATAAAACTAAAACTAATTGAAGGTTTGATCACATGACGGATTGACTGAAGACGCGAATTCGGACTTTTTTCAGTAAAATCATATAAACCAAAAAGCTGAGGGTTAAAACTTGCGCTGATTGAGGGGCTAATAGCCTGTCCATAAAAAAAACCACGTAAAGTATCATTTACAACTGCAGGATGTGTAGTATTAAGCGCTGGGTCATGATAATCAGTATTCCATTCTTTTACGATCTTCTGAGTGTATAATACACCCGAATAAGTCAGAGACGGAGAGATCGAAAAATTTTTGAAGGGACGGAGCTGGAAAGTCAATGGAATATCATGCTTAAACCCGTTTCTCATGTGCTTCCAGATAGCAGACGTAAACAGAAGGCTATCTTTCGTATCTATCTGATTATCGAGTGATGCGGTATATGATAGTTGAATTTCCTGATACCATTTTGCTGGTCCTGAACTGTTTCTCGGTTTGAAAGGATAAATTCTACTCACATTAAAACTGGCTTTTGGGAGATTAAGACTTACAGACTTGGTTTTAACATTCTGACTATGATTTGCACTTATTGAGAAGTTGATTGGGGTGCCATCCCACGATTTGGAATAACTTACACTTGACTGTCGCTGTGTCGTAACGT
Source organism: Bacteroidales bacterium (assembly GCA_025358645.1). Classification (GTDB taxonomy): domain Bacteria; phylum Bacteroidota; class Bacteroidia; order Bacteroidales; family VadinHA17; genus LD21. The sequence goes on along the minus strand of JANYIW010000406.1, from coordinate 1,915 downwards.
GATCATTTACATTATAACTGTTGTTTTTATCATATCCGCTTGAACTCATATTTACACTCGCGGAGAATCTTGAGCCGGGAGAAGCTTTTGTATCCTGTGCAAAGGTCCATCCCAGCCTGTAATTGCTTGATTTGCCGTAATCCAGCAGACCTTTATGTCCGGTAATATTATTTGCATAACTGAATGAGAAACTGCCACTGTATTTATAAAGTCTTTTATAGTCAGTCTGCGCTGTTCCCAGCCATGATCCATTTGCATAAATGCTCCCCTTTAACTGAAGGTCAAAATAGTCGCTTATTGCAAAATAATATCCTCCGTCGGTAAGAGAAAACCCTCGTAATCGTTCCTCGCCATATCGGGGGATTATTAATCCTGATGCCGCCCTTTTGGTCTGGATCGGGAAAAAACCAAAAGGAATTACCAAAGGCAGTGGTATTCCTTCCAGAACAAGATTGCCAGGACCGGAAATTATCTTTTTACCGGGGTACACTCTGGCTTTTGGAAGGTTAATATAGAAATGAGGGGTGTCAGCATCACAGGTCGAATATGTGCTGCGCGCTATATTAGATGTCCCATCCTCAAGAAGCTTGGTAAAAGCGCTATGTAACAGGCCGGCATCCTGTTTCGTTATAATATTCTTAATAAGAGCTTTGCGAGTCTTGAAATTATAAGTAATTTCATCTGCATCAAATTCCTGGCTTCCCTGTTTAAAAGAAGGTTTACCGGTAATTTTGCCTGTTGTGTCCTTTCTCCCGATTGCATAAAGCAGGTTCGTTTTCATATTTATGACAATCGAATCGGCTTTGATCTCGAGATCTCCATAGTTTATTACTGCATTTTTGACGAGGATAAACCTCTTGTTAATTATATCTCTTTTAACTAATTCTGCAGCTTTATAAGTAATCTTTGAATCAATACCACTGTTAGAGGGCTTACGGACCTTGATCAAAACAGTATCAGTCCTGACTGAATCTTTCTGTATCACCAATGTGTCTGTAACCGATTTCCCTTCCTGGGAGAACAAAGAAAAAGTTTGGACCAGGAGAAGTAACAAGATAACTAACCGCTTTTCTTTAAAAAAATACAACTTAAATACTATTTTTGTATAGTTTTTGTGTGATTTCGGGATGCCTGCGCAAAACTAATTAAAAAACATTAACTAAAAATGAGTACAGGAATTAAAAACGGCAAACATCATACCATTAATATATATAAAGTAATATTGTTTATTCTTTTTATTGCAGTCTCACTGGTTTTATCTTCAGCAACGGGAATTAAAAATGGAAAAGGCTGGGTGATAGTGATTGATGCCGGACACGGCGGAAAAGACCCGGGGGCATTGGGTTCGGAGAGTCGCGAAAAGGATGTTACACTGGCAATTGCTCTAAAAACAGGTGAATATTTTGAACAGAATTTCAAGAATGTAACTGTAATATATACCAGGAGAGACGATTCAACTGTTGAGCTCCGTGACAGGCCTAAGATTGCAAATAAAGCCAATGCAGATCTGTTCATCTCCATTCATGCCAACTGGGCAAAATCAAAAAGTGTCAGGGGAACTGAGACCTATATAATGGGTTCTGCAAAGGACCAGCAGAACCTTGAAGTAGCTATGAAAGAGAATGAGGTTATCTATCTTGAAAAGGATTTTTCCACAAAATATGAAGGATTTGATCCCAAATCGTCAGAATCATATATAACCTTCTCGGCCACGCAAAAAGTTTTTCAGCAACAGAGTACTGATCTAGCTTCAAAAATTCAAACAGAATTCAGAGAACGTGTTAACAGAAATGACCGTGATGTAAAACAGGCCGGATTCTGGGTTTTGTACAATACTAAAATGCCAAGTGTGCTTATTGAAACAGGTTTTATTTCCAATCCGACTGAAGAAAAGTTCTTAAACTCAAAAGAAGGG
>JANYIW010000397.1 GCA_025358645.1 Bacteroidales bacterium | reverse complement strand
CCATTTCATAATTCTGTCATTGGGCTGATCGGTAAAGTAGACATTTCCTTTTGCGTCGGCAACAGGTCCTTCTGTGAAGAGAAATCCATCTGCCAGTTTTTCAACTTTTGTCCCCGGGGTAATGATGCTATCAAGGCTTTTATTTTGGACAAAACCCATTGCAATACATGCTAATGGCAATGTAATCAGGAATTTATTGAGTTTCATTTTGTATATGGTATAATATAAATTAGCTGCAAGAAATTTATTTTAAACCGCCCTATAACTTCTATCTGTGGGGCTATTGAAAAAGTCTTTTATAACCGCAAAGTACGCAAAGTCAAAATACTATAATTCAGTTCTTTGCGAACTTTGCGTAAAACCTTTGCGACCTCTGCGGTTAATGGATTTTTATTGGAATTTCTCCGGAAATTCTAAACCTGTTATAACTGCACTTTCCTTATTCTTCCAATGTAGTTGTCAATCTGTTCAGGCAATTCAAAACCAATTATAATCATATTGACTGTACCCAAACCCAAAACATATTTGAGGGATGCGTCTATTTTTTCCGAATCGTTTTTGAAATTCCCATTTCCGATCAGCTTCATGCCAATGACACCTTTACCGGCTTTATGTAGCTTCTCTATCACAGGAATCACTTTTGCCGGGTCACTCTTATCCATTGCATCGCCGTATGGGTTGACCCTTACGTGCACAACATCCACCCAGGGGTTGTCTGCACAGGCTTCCATTGCTTCCAGAGAATGAACCGATACCCCATGTCCCCTGATAATTTGTTTTACCTTCAGGTTTTCAAGAATATCCATTTGTTTTTTCTGCTTATCGGTCCATTTTGAATCGGTCATACAATGAATCTGCACCAGATCAAGATAGTCTGTCTTCAATTCTTTCCGGAAACGGTCAATGACCACATCAGCATCAGGGCGTTCAGATTCGGGAATGCCTCCCGGGCCAACCCACATTTTAGAGCCCAGGGTATAAGAATCCCTCGGAATACCTTTAAGTGCTGCAGCAGTAAATGGGTGAGTTCCATAGCTGTCAGCACAATCAAAAAACCGGATGCCTTTTTCGTAAGCCTGACGGATAAGTGTTTCAGCTACACCTGCCCTTGTAATATTTGATGACCGGTTGTATCCGCTGAATCCGGTCCCCATTCCGAGAAGGGTCGATTTTATTCCGGTTTTACCCAGGGTTACAATGCGAAAGGGATCTTCAGTCATTCCCGCAGATTTCACGGGAAAACCCAAAGCTGCTTTCCCCAGAAGGACGGAACCTGCTCCGACTGTAACTGTGGTAGTGACAAACTGTCTCCGGGTAAGATTTTTTATAGCCATGGTATTATTAAATAAATAAATAACAAGATAAACTTTCAGTTTAAACAATAACAACTCAGGACAAACTAAGTTGAAAATAAATCATTATCAGTTTACAGTCGTTAATTAGGATGTGACAATAATTATCTGACTATAGATGAATTAACATGACTGACCTTATACCCGATTATTTCTGCAATATATTAACCCTGACACAGGATAAATTTCTTGCATCATGATAGATTCTCTGTGTAGCTTTCTGGAAATCGCTGTCTGAACAGGTATAAATATCAACAAATTTTTGGGGATTCCTGTCAACAAGAGGAAACCAAGAATTCTGCACCTGAATCATTATTCGATGACCTTTTTTAAATGTATGGGCCACATCGGGCATGGTATATTTTACCTCTGTTACTTTCCCGGGCACAAAAGGCTCGGGTTTTTCAAAGCTGTTGCGGTATTTCCCCCGGAATACCTCACCCCGGACAAGCATCTGGTAATCACCTAGCGGAACTTTAACATCGGTTGACAGATCAGCTTTGGTATCCGGGGGCAGGACATCAATTAATTTTACAATAAAATCTGCATCTGTTCCTGTTGTGGAGACAAAAAGATCAGTTGTCAGAGGTCCGGTTACAGTTAAATCCTCAAGCAGAACATCCGTCTTATAGACCATAACATCAGGTCTGTGGGATGCAAATCTCTGATCATCTGTCATATATTCTGATGTACGGTGAGTTGTAATTGTCTCAGTATAAGGAACCGGTTTCAAAGGGTCGGAAATATATTCATCAAAGCTGTCTTTTACTGTCGGTGATGTAAATGAAATAGCCCCTCCAGGCTGGAAATAAAGAGATTTTTCAACTATATTTTTAGGAGGCCATGTTTCAAAAGTTCTCCATTCATTTGACCCGGTGACAAAAATTGTAGCTTCAGGAATATTTGGGTTAACTCCTCCTTTGAGATAAAAGTCAAAAAAGCTTTTTTCCTGGGCCATAAATTTTTTGTTGGCATCAATACCCCAATAGATATTTCCAAGATTGGTTCCTTTTCCGGCGGCCCACTGTCCGTGGGACCAGGGACCCATAACAAGGAAATTATTTACAGAAGAAGAATTCTGTTTTTCAATTGCTTCATAAACATGAAGAGCGCCATAGAGATCTTCTGCATCGAACCATCCGCCTACTGTCATAACAGCAGGGGTAACATGATTAAGGAATTGTCGCGGGTCTCTTGCTTTCCAGAATTCATCGTAATCTGGATGGGCAAAAGCATCATTCCAGAATTTTACACTATCGCCCAGATATTTTGGTGAGATATTCCTGTCAGCTCCAACTGAAAGAAGAAACTCATAACTGTCAGGTACAGGCCACTTAAATGAAGGGAAACCAGTTCTTGACGGAGCTCTTTGCTTCTGTCCGTTGCTGTAATAAAAGCTGAAACAATCGAGCACAAAAAAAGCACCATTATGATGAAAATCGTCACCTAAGAACCAGGCTGTGACAGGCGCCTGCGGTGATACTGCTTTTATGGCCGGATGGGCATTAATAATTCCCATCGTTGAATAGAAGCCAGGATAAGAGATCCCTGCAATTCCGACATTGCCATTATTATTCTTAGTATTTTTAATCAGCCAGTCTACGGTATCCCAGGTATCCGTTGATTCATCAATATC
>JANYIW010000347.1 GCA_025358645.1 Bacteroidales bacterium | reverse complement strand
CGATGATTACTTTGGCCAATTTTATTCCTCAGTCGATGGCTGCCCTTAAATTGGTAAAGGGGATAGGAAAGAAGAAATCAGAGAAATTCGGTGAAGATCTTTTAAATATCATTATTTCATATTCCATAAAAGAAAAAATTGAACCACCTGTCGAAATTGTTACTTAGAATAAGATTCCCAAAAAGATTTATGCTTCAGCTATGACCATGTTAGGTTATGTTGATGGAAACAATTTTCAGGATGGGGTCAGCTATCTAGAAATTGTCGAATTTTTAACAAAAAATTCGTTGAGAACTTCCACATTATTGTCTGGTGTTTTTTCCCATTCAATAAATTCAGGGAAGGGTCGGGAATAAGTTTCCAGCACTTTTCGATAATCGTCAATCTTTTCTTTGGAAGTTACCGACTATTTCCGTTTAACTTATGAGAATGCGTAGTAGACCGCTCTCCTTACGAAATACTACAGATTTAATAACCATACAAAACATTAAAGCTCGCAATAAAAGCTATAATTTAGTAATAATAAGTAAATAAAATTTACAAATTTGCAAACGAAATCTAACGTAAGATATATGTAATATAGAAATTAGATATTTTAGGAATATGAATGAAAAGAATGGACTCTCAAGACGTAGTTTTGCTTATATGGCTGTCCTTAGTTGAGGAAGTATCTTTTTGATTCCAACCTGCTCCTGTCCTAAGACAAGGAACCAATGTGGGCTGGGTGATTTGATAGTGAATTTTTCGATGTGCTTCGTGACCATTCAATACTGGGATACTATAAATGAGTCTGGCATTTTTCAACTGGTATAAGTAATTAAAAAATAGGATACAAAATAAAATATGTTTCATAATATAGTTTAAATAGCAAAAATAATTTCATATAGTTTTGTTAATTCAAATTTAAAACTTACATTTGCTTTCATGAAGTTATTATGATACCAATTGTGTTTTATGGAAATAAGGAGTTTGCTTCATACCTCAAATAGTAATATACCAAAAGAAAACACTCTGAATAAGGTTGCTTATTTAAAAATTAAAGATTGCTTCCTCATATCAATTTACAGAATACTTGCAAAGAATGTCAAAACAGAAATTTTTTATTTAATACAGTTTTCTTTATAATATGCTTGTCATAAGCCAGGAGTTTTAAGCTAGCTGATAATCTAACCTAATAATTATTAAATCTTATGAAAAATTTGCTTTTCTTATTGTTTTTTTCTTCAATTATGTTTTTGTCGCATGCACAGCAACGCCAAATGAAAGAACTGGGATTAGAGGATAAATTGCTTCACAAGGATTACACTCCTAAATCCATTTTTAAAATCCCTCAGACTCGGATTTTAAAGGCCAAATATCCGGCAATAGATATGCACATGCATGCCCCTCGCGGAGGCAATCTTGATTCCGCCGCTATTGCGCTTTTGAAAAACATGGATGAAACAGGCATTCAAAAGACAATTCTATTTTGCGGTACAGGGAAAGAATTCGATAGGTTGGCAGCCGTTTTCGGAAAACATTCCGATCGTATAGAACTCTGGTGCGGGTTTGATCTTTCCGCTGGTCCTGCCCCAGCGCTAGTCGAACTGGAACGATGTGTAAAGCTCGGCGCCAAAGGTGTTGGCGAGATCAGTGATAAAGGGGACGGACTGCGCGGTTCAAAACCGACGATGCACATCGACGATCCACGCATGGATTTTATTCTGGAAAAACTTGCCGACCTTAAACTGCCAATGAACATACACGTTGGAGATCCGAAATGGATGTACGAACCGATGGACGAACATAATGACCTGTTGTTCGAGGCATTATATTACCGGCTCGATAACAAAAATGATATTCTGGACCTTCCAGGAATGATAGGTACTCTGGAACGCGCCGTGAAAAAACATCCCCGGACAACTTTTATCGCATGCCATTTCATGAACCAGACATATGATCTGGATCAACTCGGGAAAATGCTTGATAAGTATCCGAACCTGTTTTCTGATGTATCACAGAGAGAGGCGTACGTAGCCGCTATCCCCAGGTTTGCAAAACAATTTATGGAGAAATACGCCGACCGGTTGGTGTACGGCACCGACCAGGGTTACAGCCTGTCCATGTATCGGAATACGTTCCATATCTGGGAGACACTCGACGAACACTTCTACGCGTGGGATGTATCGAATACACGTTGGCCTCTCTCCGGACTAGGGCTCAGCGATGCCACACTTAAGAAGTTCTATAGGGAAAATGCATTGAAAATTTTAAGAAAGTAAGCAAAAGTATCTGGCAAAAAAACAGATCAGATATAGCAATAATTATTTTTCATTCCTTACTGATGGGGACAACCTTGCACAGATGAGTATTAATTAAAAAAATCTCAGGTCGCCTGCTTCATTCATTGGCAAGCGCTTTAATCTGTATATCACTTAAAACCAAATAGTCAGATAAATAATTAAAACATTTGCCTATGGAACGATCTTTTATAAACAAAATCAGGAAAGTGATGTAACCGTTTTCCTGTATTTAAAGTTAAGTTACTACTAAAATTATAACCTAATTAATACCATTCATAGTTATGAAAAATATTTTTGATTTGTGGGTACAATCATACCCAAAACTAAAAAGACTCCTAAAAGTATTTAAAATTGCAATTCTCATTATTATAACTAGTATATCAAGTGTTTCAGCTATTCCTGCACATTCCCAGTTGGCGAAAGCCGATCCTCAGCAGACCGTGGTTACCGGAAAGGTAATAGACAAACAGACAGGCGAAGCAATGCCAGGCGTAAACATTCTTGTAAAAGGCTCAACTACTGGAGCTATAACCGATAAAGAGGGAAAATATTCTATTTCAATTTCCGACCGGAATGCTGTTCTCATTTTTTCCTTTATTGGTTACCTTTCAACGGAAATCCCATTTGAGGGTAAATCTGTTGTTGATGTATCTCTTGTCTCTGATGTGCAAAATCTTGAAGAAGTTATTGTTGTAGGATATTCATCTAAGCAAAGATCTCAACTAACCAGTTCAGTTGCTACGGTTTCATCTGAAAGACTTATGGCGTTTACATCAAGTAACATTAATACTATGTTACAGGGACAAGTTGCCGGTGTAGTTGTATCAAGCAGTTCTGGTAGTCCAAACGCAAACGCGAATATTGTCATAAGGGGGTCAAGCTCTATTTCTGCCGGCTCTTATCCTTTGTATGTTGTTGATGGTATTATTGGTGGCGCTGCTGACCCGAGTGATATTGAAACAATAACCATTCTTAAAGATGCTGCTGCTACAGGATTATATGGTTCAAGAGCCTCTAATGGAGTAATAATTATTACTACCAAATCAGGCAAATCAGGCAAAACAAAGATCAATTTCAATCATACTATTGGTTTTAGCAAAGCGCTTCAGGGTAACTCCAGGCCAATGAATAGCCAGGAATTATATGATTTTCAGAAAAGCTTTTATACCCCTGCACAATTTGCAGTTGACCGTCCCGATAGTCTTCTAAATACGAATACCAACTGGTGGGACGTATTTTACAGAAATGGTTTAATAAAAAGCTATGATCTTTCTGCCTCCGGGGGCAATGAAAAAACACAAGTGTATGTGTCAGGAAGTTATTATAGTGAAGATGGCACGATGATACATACCGGCAGAAAAACGTATAATCTCAGATCAAACGTTGTACATAAGATAAATGACAAACTTAAATTAAATATGAAGTTTAATGGCAGATTCATTAATACTGAGAATGAAGCCTCCGGGGATTATGGTGCACTTTCTGGAGCTTCCAGTAATATTCCATGGGATAATCCATATAATCCCGATGGTTCCATAAAAAGAGGTAATGAACCAGGTTGGGTAGGACGTGAATACAGAAGTTATATTTATGATTTGCAGTATAATTTTGATTATACCAAGGGATCTGGTATGGACATAGATGCCGGTTTGGATTATTTAATTCTACCCAATCTGGTATTTACTTCTACTAACAGAATTAGTTATAATAATTCAAAAAGGGAGTTGTTTTACGATGCCCGTTCCCAAACATCCCAAAGTTCTGGTGTAGGATATCTACAGAATTGGACGAATTCCAGCCACAGCTTAATCACATCCAATAGGTTAAAGTATGACAAAAACTTTGGCTTACATGCTATAAGCGTACTAGCTGTTCTGGAAGGAGAAAAGAATTTTTCTGATTGGAACTATCTTAGCGGCTCTAAACTTCCTATAGGTTTGCATGTTATGGATGTAGTAGCCCAGATAACCGGTGCCACCGGTAATACTTCTGAAAATGCCTTTAACAAAGGCTTGGTACAGGTTGATTACAGTTTTAATAACAAATATTTTATGGTTGGTTCGTTTATTAACGAATCATCATCCAGATTCGGTGCAAACAACCGTTCTGCCAATTTCTATACACTGGGCGCTTCCTGGATTTTGAGTAATGAGAATTTCATGAAAAAATTTACTTCTATTAACCAATTAAAACTCAGGGCAAGTTATGGAATGATTGGTAATGCAAATATCAGCAATTATCAATCGTTGGGATTGTATTCTTATGCTGATCAATATAATAATAATTCCGCAACTTATCCATATCAATTGGGTAATCCCAATTTAACCTGGGAGAAAACGGGTACATATAATATTGGAGTAGATGTCATTGTATTTAATCGTATTACTCTTAACGTTGATGTATATAATAAAACCAGTAATGCACTCTTATTAAATGTGGACAAAGCATATACCAGCGGCTTTACATCGATAATTGACAACGTCGGATCGGTACGAAACAAGGGTCTCGAGATCAATCTGACTACTAAAAACATTACTAGTTCGTCGTTTAGATGGGAAACAAATTTCAATATTGCATTTAACCAAAACAGAGTTCTGAAATTGGCTGGAGGTAAAGATATTACAATTCCATATCAGGGAACCTCAGCTAATATTAGGATCAGTGAAGGACGCGATATGAACAGTTATTATATGCGTAAATTTTCACGGGTTAATCCTGATAATGGCGAACCATTATGGGAACTTGATGTTCTTGAAACCAATGGAAACATTACAGTAACAGAAACTAATCTTTATGCTCAGGCTACACAGAAGTATGTAGGTACTGCTTCTCCAAAATTTACAGGAGGTATTTCAAATACACTTGCTTATAAGAGCTTTTCTCTTACCGCTTTTGCCAATTTTACATACGGAAACATGAGGACGGGGTATGGTTATGCTAATGGTGATGCTCAAACCTCCAATGTAAGAGTATTGGCGAATGGAGAAACTATATGGAAGAATCAAGGTGATATCGCAACTTATCCAAGAGCCATTTTGGGCGGGAATTTGCAGTCTACCAAAATTTCATCACTAAACATGGGTTCTGGCAGTTATATCCGCTTACGTAATGTTACTCTGGGTTATGAATTGCCTGCCACCCTGTTACAAAAAATTAAAGTTTCCAAGGCCCGAGTTTATGTTAGTGGAGATAATTTGTGGACTGGCACACGCTTTCCAGGCATTAATCCTGAATCTGTTATTGCTAGTAATGGAGCTTCCTCTGGTGATTATAACTATGGTGAGTACCCTTTTAGTATGAAAATATTATTTGGTATCAATCTTGAATTTTAAATATTCTAAAAAATACGCATAATGAAAACAATTAATATTATCCGATATTCAATAATAGCCATTTTTCTGGTTATTGTCAGCTCTTGTGAAAAAGACCTGCAACCTTTTTCCAGTAAATCAGATGAATTTGCTTTAGCAACACCAGCTGATTTGCAACTTGCAACCTATGGAGCTTATGCACGATTAAAAACTCCTGAATATCCATTAGAGTTATTCTGGAGTTCAATTTATGCGAGTGATGAAGTTGCCTTAAGCGGACAGACAACCAATCCTATATGGAATACTTATAATTATACACATTTACCGAACACGTTTAATACGGAGTATTTTTGGAGGGATGCGTATAAAGCAATCTATTCATCAAACAAAATCATAGAGAAAATTACAGATGGCACATCTCCATTGTTGGATCAGTTAAAAGGAGAAAATCTGTATCTCAGAGCTATGTCGCATTTCTTTCTGGTACGCTTCTTTGGTCGTCCTTATCCTCAGGGCGCTGGTGAAAACCCGGGGATTCCTTATAAAGATAACACGCTGGATGATCTCCCTTACAGAAATACTGTGAAAGAGGTTTATGATTTTATAATAAGAGACCTCCTTAAGGCTGCAGAGCTGATGACAGTATCTAAAAACTCATGCTATGCTTCCAAAGAGACCTGTTATGCTCTTTTAAGCCGTATCTATCAATATAAGGAAGATAATGTTAATGCCATTAAGTATGCTAACATGGTGATTGATTCCAAACGTTACAAGTTAGTAGAAACGCAGGCCTTCAAAACATATTTTATCCCTGTACCTGAAAATAATCCGGAAACTATCTTTGCACTTCGACATGTACCTGTCGACAACCGTTTTAAGTCCGCAATCGGTAACCAGTTTTACAATTCTCCTGTTGGTAGTACAGGCTATGCTGAAACCTATGCTTCTCAAACTCTTGTAGATTTATTATTAAAGTATCCCGAGGATGTACGGAATAGTTTTATTGAACCTCAGCGCGAAGCTAATGGTACAATGAAAATGAGAGGTCTTGTACCGAAGTATTACATGAACAAGTACAACTGGCAGGATGGTATTGCCAACCTGTGTTCACCAGTTATTTTCCGCTTGGCCGAAATGTATCTTATCAGAGCTGAGGTGAACGCTAAATTGGGAAATGACCAATTGGCTATTGATGATGTTAATATCATCCGTAAACGGGCAGGCCTTTCAGGAACAGCGCTTTATACGGTAGATGATTTAAAGGGTCATGATAGTGTACTGAGTGTCGTGTTGGAGGAAAATTACCTTGAATTTTTTATTGAAGGACACCGTACCTTTGATCTGTTCAGAAATAACCGCCCAATGATTAGGGCTTATACGGGTTGGCACGGTACGGACCACTTTAATTTCAGAGTGGAGCCAACTAGTCCCAGGGTGATTTTTTATATCCCGGAACGAGAAATCATAGCTAATCCGAATTTGACACAAAACCCTTAATGATTGGATGAAATTGTAACTACAGCATCCTGTATTTTCAGGATGCTGTTTTAATACAAATAAATAGTTTTACTTTATAAAAATTAAAATAAGCAAACAGAAGATTGTTTATAAAAATCCGATGAAAGATATTGTTCGGAACAAATACAAAATACTTTAGTATATAACAAATAAAAAATGTAAATATGAGCAAAAAGTACGATCGCAGAAGTTTTATGGAGCTTACTACAGGAGGCAATTTTGATAATGCAACTCCTACCGCGATGGGTTTCCCAAAGAAGGCTTCAGGGAAGAGTCCTGCTGCCGACAAACCTATACGGCTTGGCTTTGTTGGTCTTGGAGGGCGAGGTTCTTATCACCTTAATGCAGCTCTCGGAATAGAAGGTGTAGTAGTACCTGCTATATGCGAGCTGAAGCCCGTACGCTTACACCAGGCAAAAAGATGGGTTGAAGCTGCGGGACTGCCAACACCACGCTTATATGACCGGGGATCAAAAGATTATTTACGGCTTTGCGAAGAGGAAGATCTGGATGCTATTATCTGTTGTACTCCATGGCAATTTCATACACCAGTCTGCGTTGCTGCTATGAAAAATAATAAGCATGCCGTCTCAGAGGTTCCTATCTGTATAACTCTTGAAGAGGCATGGGAATTGGTTGAGACCTTCGAGAGTACAGGTAAATGGGCAACCATTGGACTTGAAGGTACGGGTGACCAATCAATGCTGAATATGGTTTATAAAGGATTGTTTGGTGATATCGTGCATACTGAAGGAGGATATGTACATGATTTAAGAATGGTTAAATTTACTCCTGATGAAGAACCATGGCGCTTACAACATTCTCTAGATCATAATGGAAATCTGTATCCTGATCACCCGATGGCCAGAATGATGCCATTATTGGATATAAACCGCGGAGACAGGTTTGATTACATCCTTTCCATGAGTTCAAGCTCGGTGATGCTTAATAACTATGCCGCTTTAAACTATGGCAAAGATACTCCATATGCCAAAACTAAAATCTCTCTGGGTGATTATAATGCTTCACTTATACGAACAGTCAATGGAAAGATGATCACACTCAATCATGATACAAGCACTCCTCACCCTCGGGAAGATTTTCGCCTGCAGGGCACAAAAGGGGTGTATCTGTCAGGTGGGATACAGGCAGGTGGTGTACAAACAGGCGCTGTACAGGCAGGTGGGAGACGAGGGGGGAGGATTTACCTTGAAGGACTCAGCCCGGTAGAACATACGTGGGAACCTGCAGAGAAATATTTAAAAGAGTACGCTCTTCCTGTCGTCGCTATTCCGCCGAGAAGAGGTGGCGCTATAGAGGGACATGGCGGTGGAGGTGATCAGACTCCATTAAACTGGCACCGATTGGTTATAGCTCTCCGTGAAAATAAAATGCCCGATTGGGATGTATATGATTCGGTTACAAGCGGAGCTATTGTTCCCCTGTCTTGTGCCTCGGTTGCAAATAAATGTCAGGCAGTTGATTTTCCCGATTTTACAAAGGGAAAGTGGAAAACCAGACCGAGAATTACATTAGGATAGATGTTAACTTACCAGAAAATATAATAAGTACAATTATGAGCAAAATATATTATAGTCGTAGAAAATTTGTGAAGACTTCCGCAACTGCTGCAATTGGAGCAGGTATGTTATCGGGATTAAGTTACCCCATGGGAGTTTCAGCACAAAACCCTCTTAATGAAAAACCAATAAGGCTTGGCTTTATTGGGATAGGAGGCCGTGGTTCATATCATCTCAACGCCGCTTTAGGTATTGAGGGAGTTGAAGTACCTGCTATCTGTGAGGTTATTCCAAAACGCCTTCAGCAGGCAAAAAAATGGATTGAAGAGTCTGGTCGTCCGACACCAAAGCTTTATGACAAAGGAGTAACAGATTTTAAAAGATTATGTGAAAATGAAAAGCTGGATGCTGTTATTTGTTGCACCTCATGGGAATGGCATACACCTGTTTGTCTTGCTGCCATGAAGAATGATAAGCATTGTGTCTCTGAAGTTCCAATTATTCTTACTATTGATCAGGCGTGGGAGATTGTTGAAACTTACGAAAGTACAGGGAAGTGGGCAACAATTGGATTAGAAGGTTTCGGTCAACTCGCTCTTTTAAATATGATACAAAAAGGAATATTGGGTGACATTGTCCATGCCGAAACAGGATATATTCACGACCTGAGGCTGGTTAAATTCGATCCTGAGCGTGAGCCATGGCGCTTACAACACTCAATAGATCGTAACGGAAATCTTTATCCTGATCATCCAATGAGCAAAATGCTGCCAGCATTGGATATAAACCATGGAGATAGGATAGATTATCTGGTTTCAATGAGCTCGTTTGGAGGGATGCTTAATGACTATGCTGCTATCTACTATAAAAATAAAAATCATCCGCTTACCAAAAAGAAAATCGCACTTGGCAACTATAATGCATCACTAATCAGAACGGTTAATGGGAAAATGATTACCCTTAACCATGATACAAGTACCCCTCATCCGCGGGAGAATTATCGCATTCAGGGTACAAAGGGTGTATTTATTGGAGATTCAACTTACAAAAACATATATATAGAAGGAGTCAGCCCCGTAGAACATGCATGGGAATCGGCAGATCCATATTTAAAAGAATATGAGCATCCTATTGTTAAGAATTATAACCCTGCACCCAGAAAAGGTGGGGAAATAGTTGGACATGGAGGGGGTGGCACACAGACACCAATGAACTGGAACAGGTTGGTTGCTGCACTTCGTGAAAATAAAATGCCAGACTGGGATGTTTATGATTCAGTAACAAGCAGTGTCATTTCACCCATTACGGAAACTTCTGTTGCAAATAAAGGTAAGGCAATTGATTTTCCTGACTTTACTAAAGGAAAGTGGAAAACCAGACCACAAATAACATTAGTTTAGATATTTATTTTTGTCTATAATGTAGGGACAAACTCGGTTAACTTCAGTATCATCTCAGTATGATTATTAATAAGAAAATTATACAAAGAGTTACTGAAAAATAGCGGATAACAGAATACATAACAAGATTGATTTTGACAGTGGTTATACGGGTATGAGACCTTGTAAATTAATCTTAGAATGACTGTTATCAAAGCTATCGAACATAGTGGTGTTCCGTCAATATAGACAATTATGAAGAATATCATAATAACCTAATTATACTTTCAACATTTAATATTATGGAAATAAATCGAAGAAATTTTGTAAAAAAAGCTGCTATTGCAGGTTTAGGAACTGCTTCAATCTCAGTTGGGGCAATGAATACAACCGTTGCTGATGAAAAGCAGAAGAAAAAACCAATTACCTCAGGTTCCGGCAGAATCCGTATGGGTTTTATCGGGGTTGGTAACAGGGGAGGGGGTCATGTTCTTACAACCCTCCAGATTGGTAAAGTGGATATAGTAGCAATTTGTGATGTCTCTGAAAGATCAATTGCTACTGCTAAAAAAAATATTGCCAAGGCAAATGCTCCTGAGCCAAAAGTTTATACAGGTAGTGATTTTGCCTTCATGGATATGCTTGAGAAAGAAAACCTTGATGCAGTCATAATTGCAACTCCCTGGGAATGGCATTCACGTATGGCAGTAGCTGCAATGAAAGCAGGCGCATATACCGGGATTGAAGTACCTGCATGTACAACGCTCGATGAAGCCTGGGATCTTGTAAATACTCATGAAGAAACGGGTGTTGAACTTATGTTCCTCGAGAATGCCTGTTACGGCCGTGAGTCGCTTGCAATACTCAATATGGTTCGTGAAAATCTGTTCGGCGAATTGCTGCATTGCCGCTGCGGATATTTGCATGACCTAAGAGGAGTCAAATTCAACGATGGTCTGGAATATAATTACAAACCAGGCCAACCTTTGAAATTTGGAAAGGATGCATATGCTGAAGCTCAATGGAGAGGATTACATTCAATAAGACGAAATGGTGACCTTTATCCTACACATGGCATTGGACCGATTGCAATGCTGTTGGATATCCACAACGGGAACCGTTTCCTGTCACTTTCATCTTTTGCATCAAAAGCTCGTGGACTAGGAAAATATGTGGAAGATCATGGTGGAGCAAATCACCCTTTATTAAAAACTAAATGGAATTGCGGTGATATAGTAACATCAACTATAAATTGTGCAAATGGAGAAACGGTACTTGTTACCCACAATTGTAACAGTCCACGTCCCAAGCAGAGTGACTGGCTTGTACAGGGAACTAAGGGATTATGGGCCGGCGATTGGAAATCAATTTATATCGATGAGCAGTCTCCCGTTGAACATCAGTGGGAAAGCCAGGAATCATATCTGACTAAATATGACCATAAAATCTGGAGGGGTACAGGAGATGGTACTGAAGATCTGACTCATGGAGGCACTGATTATATGGAATTACTTGATTTCTACGATTCGGTAATTAATAAGAAACCTGCTATTCATGATGTTTATGATGCTGCAGCATGGAGTGCCATTGCTGAATTGTCTGAGATGTCTATTGCCAAAGGGAATATACCTGTTGATTTTCCTGACTTTACCCGTGGAAAATGGATAAAATACAGAGAAGATAAGTTGTTTGCCCCGGATGAAAAATTTCCACCATTTACGGAAAGGTACCTGAAATTTTAGTAACAGGGGAATTGATTTTCATGTTAAAAAATATTATCCAGAATAATCCGGGGTATTCACTCCGGATTATTTTGATTAAAAAAGTGGCAGTAGAAATCTTCATCGGTTGAGTCCTTTGTGCAGGAACCTAAAAGCAGTGTTGAACGCGTTAATTATGAACTGCAGATGCTCCAACCTGTTGATCAATACACTTAGCTTACTCTTGAAGTGTGACTTCTATTTTCTGCTATATCGTAATCATTATTTAAATTTAGTAATGCCTGGCACAGCAATAGGAATATCATATTTCGTATTCCATAATATTTTCTCCGGGAATAATACATCCATTGAAGAAAGAGCTTGTTCGTAGGAAATAGTTTCTCCGGAATATGCAGCCATTCGGCCAGCCATAGCCATTAAATTGGAACGTGTCGCCCACTCTCCGTCATTCATTGGTTTACTGGCCCTTATTGAAGCAAATAGTTCATCATGTTCCTGCTGATACATATTCTTTACCTTTGTTTCCTTATATGCATTGGCATCGGTAAACTTGGTGTCATCATCATATTTCCATGGATTCTTCCCTTTTATCTGGTGAAGGCCCGTTCGGCAATCTACAATACATTTTCCATCAGTTCCGGTAAGTTCAACTGCATAAGAAGGGGTTGTTCCGGTTTGCTGGCGACAAAAGACGTATGCCTTTGTCCCACTCGCATATTCATATATTATACCAAAATGATCGAAAACATTACCAAACTTTTCATCTGTCCTTTTCTGTCTCCCACCAGTACCGCTGATATTAACAGGAGCTTCATCACCCATAGCCCATGAAAGCATATCTATACTATGAATAGCCTGTTCAATAATATGATCACCTGACAGCCAATTATAATAAAGCCAATTACGCAATTTGTATTCCATATCTGACCATCCCTTTTTACGGTCTTTATACCATAATTCACTTGTATTATAAGTAGCTTCTGCAGCAAGAATGTTTCCAATCTGGCCATCTAATACACGACCGAAAGTGGCTCTTTTTGGACTGTGATATCTCCAGCAAAAGCCTGATACTAAAGACAAATTTTTATCCTTTGCTTTTTTGGCTGCCATCATTACTTTACGTAATCCGGGAGCATCTACAGCAAAAGGTTTTTCGCAAAAAATATGTTTGCCAGCATTAACTGCTGCTTCCAAATGTTCGGGACGAAAACATGGAGGAGTTGCCAATAATACAACATCAACATCAGAATCAATAAGTTTTTGATAGGCATCGAGTCCAACAAATTTCTTATTGTCAGCTACTTGCACTTTCTCACTGAATTTTTTCTTAAGTGAATTATACGATTCTTCCAAACTGTCTGAGAATGCATCAGCCATTGCATACAGCGCCACGTTCGGATCAGCATTAAGCGCTTGCTCAGCTGCGCCTGTACCACGACCACCGCATCCGATAAGTCCAACTTTTAATGTATTACTATTTGAAGCCCAAATAGAATTTGTAGAGATTATACTCCCTATTGTTGCTAACCCTGTAACCTTTGTGAATTGTCTTCTTGATATTTCCATAATATTTATAGATTTTAAAATTTAATAATAACCGGGAGTTTTATTTTTACTGCGATGAATAAGCAGAATTTAGAATAATGAGTTAGGCTATAATTACTTTAATACCAGTATCTTCTAATCTTTTTTTATCCTCGTCTGAAATTCCATTATCGGTAATAACACAATGAATTTTGGAGACACTGCAGATAAAAGCCAGACTGTGTCTCAAAAATTTGCTTGAATCACAAACTACGATTACTTCTTTTGAAATTTTTATCATTATTTCATTAAAGTAAGATTCCTCAATATTTGGCGTATATATTCCATGCCTTGTATCAAATCCATCTACTCCTATAAATGCTTTGTCAACGTAAAGGTTTTGCATGTTTTTTTCGGCAAGAGGACCTACCAGAGATAATGAGTTCTTACGTAGATAACCACCGGGGATTATGAGGTTAACGTTTTTTAACTGGATGAGTTGACTTACTATATTCAGTGCATTACAAACTACTGTTATATCGCTTAGATGGTCCAGATATTTAGTGATTTGGATAGTAGTTGTTCCTGAATCAATAATTATAGTATCATTTTCATTTATTAATTGTCCGGCTTTCTTTCCAATCCTGACTTTCTCTTCAATATGCAACTTATCCTTTTCTGAGATGTGGTAGTCAATACCTACGCTACCCTCAATTTTAATGGCGCCTCCCCTTGCTCTAATTAGTATGTTCTTTTTTTCAAGCTGCTCAAGATCATTCCTAATTGTTACCTCACTTACATCAAATTCCTTACTTAACTCAGGAACCAACACTTGTCCTGTTTTATTTAACTGATGCAAAATGCTTTTTCTTCTTTCAACCGTAGAACTTATTTTACGCAATTTCATGTTTCAAATATTTAAATACAAATATTAAATACATAAGTAAAGATAATAATCTTATTTAATTAATGCATAATATAAATTAATCTAATAATATCACTAATTAACTTTCAGATGCTTGAAAAAAAATTGAAATAACTTACGTTAAATTTGTTTTTGTTTTCAATTTATATAACTTTGCACAAAGAAAATACAATAAAATATCTAAATATGAATTCACCCGGTATGGAAAACCATGTATTTGAAAAACTAGGCGCTGGATTTACGGCAAATGAAATTAATGCTCAACCTGATTTGTGGTTGAAAATTTATGATCAGATCTTTGAAGACAGAGAGCGAATAAATAATTATCTTGACAATGCACTTTCGCAGGCATGCAAGATTATTTTAACAGGCGCAGGGACCAGCGCCTTTATTGGGCTATCACTTCATGGGGCTTTTTACAGGTTTCTAAAACTTCATACAGACGCAGTGGCAACAACTGATCTCGTTACTCATCCGAATGATTACTTCTTTTGTAATGAAACAATTATACTTGTCTCATTCTCCCGTTCCGGGAATAGTCCGGAAAGCACTGCGGCAGTTGTTCTTGCAGATAAATTGTGTAAGAAATGTTTCCATATTATTATTACATGTGATGATTTGGGCCAGCTTTTCAGAAATAAGTCAGATTCAACAAAACTGATATTGTTGTTGCCTCCTGAGTCAAATGATAAGAGTCTTGCAATGACCGGTAGTTATTCTGGTATGCTATTAAGCGGATTACTGATTGCACGTCTGAAAGACATCGGCAAGCTGAAAGGTCAAATTGAAATACTTCGGAATTATGGGAAAATAATTCTTGAGCGGTACTCCTCAAAACTTAAAGAAATAGCATCAACTGATTTTGATAGAGTCATATTTTTAGGTTCTGGTCCTTTCTATGGTACAGCTACAGAATCAACACTGAAGCTGCAGGAACTCACGGACGGTACTATTATATGTAAAAATGATTCATTTCTGGGATTCCGTCACGGACCTAAAGCAGTTACAAACGAAAGCACAATTCTGGTCTTTATCTTTTCGAATGATCCCTTTGTTCAGCAATACGAAAGAGATTTAGTACTATCGATGAAGAAGGGCAAAAAAGCCCTTTATACTATAGCTATTTGCGAAAGTCCTTTGAAAAAGTTCGAATTCGATTTGGAAATTATTCTTTCTCAATCAGGTAGATATCTTGACGAAGAATTTTTGACTGTTTGTAATATTCTGCCAGCACAGCTTCTTGGATTCTACAAATCACTCGCTCTTGGATTGAAGCCTGATGCCCCTTCAGAGAGTGGTGCAATTTCGAGAGTAGTAGAAGATGTTACCATCTATAATTCTTAGCGTCTATTTATGAATAATGAACTGAGAGTCAGAGCTGCGTCAGCCGATATGTCCCTAATGGAATATATCTTGAAGAGAATCAGTGAACTGGAGATGGAAACAGGTGTGAAAAGAACAGTTTTTGCTGCCTGCCCTAATTCACTTTCTGTTATCCGGGCTGCATTAAAAGCTGCAAAAAGATGCAACGCTCCAATAAAATTCGCTGCTACTCTTAATCAGGTTGATATTGATGGTGGTTATACAGGACTTACTCCGGCGGAATTTGTAAGGACTATCAGGCTGCAAGCCAATAGTATAAATGTGACCTCACCAGTAATAGTCGCGATCGACCACGGCGGCCCCTGGCTTAAAGATCTGCATAAGAATGAAAAGTGGTCGTATTCAAAGACCATGTCGGCTGTAAAGAGATCATTTGAAGCAGCTATTGAAGCAGGTTATGACCTTATACATGTTGACCCCACTATTGATATGACTCATGCAAGTGGGAAAAATCTTAGTATTGATATTGTTGCAGAACGAACAATTGAATTAATTACACATACAGAGAATTTCAGGATCCAAAACAAGTATCCGCGTATTGCTTATGAGGTTGGCACAGAGGAGGTTCATGGTGGGCTTGCAGATATTGATGTTTTTAAACGCTTTTTAGAGTTACTTGACAATGGTTTGAGGCAGAATGGCATTAAGAAAGTGTGGCCCTGCTTTGTGGTTGGTAAAGTTGGTACAGATTTGCATACTTCAACATTCGATCCTGAGGTTGCGAGAAAACTTACTGAAATCGCAAAGAATTATGGAAGCCTGATAAAAGGACATTATTCTGATAATGTAAGTAATCCTGAGTCTTATCCGGAATCAGGTATGGGCGCTGCAAACATCGGACCTGAATTTACAGAAAGAGAATACTCAGCCTTAATTGAATTGGAGAACATTCAGGAATCACTTTTTAAAGAAGGTAAAATTGCGAGACGAGCAGCAATGAAAAACATACTTTGGGAGTCGGTAATAAAATCAGGCCGATGGAGGAAATGGCTTCATTCGGATGAGAATACAAATGATTTTTATGCAAATTCCAAAGAGAGACAGGAGTGGTTAATTAAAACAGGTTGCAGGTATATCTGGGAAAACTCTGAAGTAATATCAACAAGATCAAAATTATACCAAAATCTAAATATGCAGGGAATAGACTCCTCGCTAATCGTTGAATCTTCCATTGAAAATAGCATGGACCGCTATTTTTATAATTTCAATCTGGTTAATCTGAATACTCTCTTATGAACATTTTATTTCACTTTTTATATACCGTATTTACACAAAATGTTTGCGTATCAAATTCTATATAAATCATGAGTGCAAGTAAAAAGAAGTTGGATGTAATTGTGATAGGCGAGTTAAATGTTGATATAATACTTAGTTCAATTGACGGTTTTCCTTCAATTGGCAAGGAGATATTGGCAAATTATATGTCGGTTACTCTGGGAAGTTCATCAGCAATATTCGCAAGTAATCTGAGCTCACTTGGTACAATTGTTGGTTTTATTGGTAAGGTAGGAGATGATATTTTTGCAAAGCTTGTTCTGGATTCCCTGCAGTCGAAAAACGTAGATACAAGCCATATTTTACGATCAGCCTCAGTTCCAACTGGAGCTACAATAGTTCTTAATTATGATCAGGATCGGGCAAACATAACTTTCCCTGGTGCGATGAATGATCTGCAAATTGAAAATATTGACTTTGCTTTTCTTTCAACAGCCAGACATATGCATTTTTCATCCTGTTTCATGCAGCCCGGTATTAAAAATGATATTACTGAACTATTCCGGAAGGCAAAAGAATTAGGACTAACTACCTCCCTTGATACCCAGTGGGATCCGGAAGAGAAATGGGATCTTCCACTTGAAAACCTTTTACCATGGGTGGATGTTTTTCTTCCAAATTTTCAGGAATTTAAATTTCTAACCAGGGCAGATACCATTGAAGAGGGTATTAAGAAGATTAAACAATTTGCTAATTATATAATCATTAAAAACGGGAGCAATGGATCTATAGGATGGGATGGAGAAAACATCATTTATCAGCCTGCTTTCAAAAATGATAAGGTGGTAGATTGTATAGGAGCAGGAGATAGCTTTAATGCCGGCTATATTATGGATTATATTAAGAATAAGCCATTTAAAAAATGTCTTGAGACAGGATCGCTTATTGGCGCTATCAATACTACAAGGGCAGGAGGGACAGGAGCGTTCGAAAATATTACCTTGATACGAGAAATTTCCAGAGAAAGATTCAATTTAATATTCTGAAAAGTGAGACTGCAAGAAAAGTTATTACAACTAAGGTCAGAAAGAAAAGCAATACTGGCAGCAAATTTTTACAATTTTGAAACATTATCCGGTATTCTTATAGCAGCCTCGCGTACAAGATTACCAGTAATTCTTCAACTTTCAGAAAGTTCAATTCGTTACATGGGTTTAAGAGTTGCTGCTGTAATGGCGAGGACGGCGCTCATTGAATATTCCGTTGAAGGATGGCTTCACCTTGATCATGGCAGTTCAATCGAAATGGTTGAATGCTGTCTGGATGAAGGCTTTGATTCAGTTATGATAGATGCAAGTGATAAAACAATAGACGAAAATATCAGGATTACTTGTGCAGTAACCAAGCTGGCTGAGAATTATAATGCGAATGTTGAAGCAGAGTTAGGTTTTGTCGCCAAGTTGGGTCAGGAGCAAGATTTCCAGAAATTCACCCGACCCGATGATGCACTGATTTTTGTAGACAAAACCGGAGTAGATGCTCTTGCAATTGCAATAGGTTCAGTTCATGGATTTTACAAGGAGACTCCAAAGCTTGATATAAACTTGCTGTCACAGATAAGCAGAAGTATCCCAACCCCACTGGTTTTACATGGAAGCTCAGGCATTCCAGATTTGATGCTACAGGAAGCAATTAGAAATGGCATCAATAAAATTAATCTTGCTACCGAGACTAAAAACGCATTTATGTATGCATTAAAAGAAAGATTGAAAAATAATAGTGAAATAGATTTACGTATTGTATTTCCTGATGCAACAAAAGCTGTAACAGATCTTATTGAAAATAAAATGAAAATTATACTTGAAGCGTAATTATAATTTGAAGTCAATTTTAACCCGTAAAAGATGTATTTCCGGATTTTTGCTCTTTTCTTTCATTTTAGTGACGTTAATTTGTTAAACATTAATTTTAAAACCACACCTTAAATTTATATAATTACTGGTAAAAATTTGGCTTTCGATTTGCAATTTGGCTGACGATTTACAAAATATAACTAATTAGTGTTTGTCTTTAAACTCAAATTGTTAATAAATACAGGGGTTTGCAATCATAAGTCAAGAAAGTTCCATGTATCTTGGAATCAAAGATAATGAATCCATGAAAATCTTCAATGAGTTACTTTTGAAATTTGAAAAGCCTGATTGGTCTGCAAATCCGGAGTTTTGTGTAATTGACACTATTTTGGAATCGCGGCCTGATATTATCTTGATGTTGAAATCAGACATTATCGGCAGTGAAAGAGCTTCAACTTTTGGGCGACAAGATACCCCCAGTGTTGAACAAATTGTACGTGCAGCCATTTTTAAGGAAATGCGTGGAATGG
>JANYIW010000343.1 GCA_025358645.1 Bacteroidales bacterium | reverse complement strand
GATTCAGTTGCCCTGGCTCCTGTAATATCGCCAATATCAATAATGTTCTCATTCACCCATCCGAATTGGTTTAGAAGCTTCCTGACCTTGATCTTGGCTTCAGTATTATTCCCTGAGATAAAATTAATATGATCACCATTTCCTATTAAATTCGGATTAATCATCAAACCGCACCACATTGTATTCAGTGTTTTTACCACCATTGCCTGTGGAAACGTTTTCTGAATCTCTTCCCCCAGAGAATTAGTGTTATTTAGTCCGGGCAGTAAACCAGGAGGCATACCACTGCTGAAATCGAGCGGGTTTGCTACGTCTATGAGAACTTTCCCTGCAAGGTTTTTTGCACCAGAGAGTATCAGGGCTGTTACCGAATTACTGCCATTTGTAGCATTAATAACAAGCTCTCCGAAAGAAGCTGCCTCAGCAAATGATCCTAATTTAACTTTTCCGTTTGTTTTTATCCACTCATTGAAAGGCGGGTTTCCATAGATATCTTTTGCAGTACCTGCCAGTTTATCTGACACATTACGTGTTCCGATCATAACATCATAATTCAGCTCCAACAGCTTGGTTGTTATGGTCTTGCCGACAATACCTGTTCCGATAATTGCAATTTTCATATACTTATTAGTTTTAATAATTTCCAAGAACTAGTATAATAACTAATAAGATGATAAAATGTTCATGGAAAAATCGGTTTGATTTTCACTTTGAAATCATATCTCTGCGGCATAACCTGGTAGGCAGTGAACACGGATAAAGCAGTACAACCTACTCCGCTGGTAGCATAATCGAGATTAAATGTTACTCCATCAAATGGCTGAAGCTGGTAAGTATAGAGTGCTTTTGTAATATTATCTGTTGAATAAGGTTGCGCACTGAAATTAAATAATTTATCTCCGCTGAACTCCAGTCCCGCTCCCTGATCATCAGTCATCCTTACCCATCTGTTATCAGTTCTCAGGCCATAATCCTGAGGAATAAGGTATGGTTCGTACATATCTTTAACAGTTGACTTATAGACCCCGGTCTTATAACCCGATTTCCTGTCAGGATAATTCTCCTGGGGACCTCTTCCATACCATCGGACATTACCGAGACTCTTGTCGAGTATCAAGTCGATACCTACCCTTGGCAGCCATGCAGGCATATCGCCATCAGGTACAACGGAATGGTCAATTGACATCTCACCATTACAATTAATCTTGTAGATAAAATGATTCATGAAGGCTCCTCTCTGAGTACTAAGTAACATCAGATTTCTTACCTCCACAAGAACATTATTGTCATCCACTTTTCTGAAACTGAACATTTCATTGACAGTGTGTAACCGATCAAGTCCAGCCGAATACCATTCAGTGGCTGCCATGCGGCCATAACCAATAGTCAGATGCTTGCTGTTTGAAGACCCGAAGCCCCATTCATCAGTTTCATTGGCCAGAGGTGCTCGCCACACATTAAGTTCTGCCCCTCTCTTTACAAGTTCTTTCCCATTCACCTGCATCGAGGAGAGCTCCCCTTTTGCCTTGTCAAATATGTAGACAAACCCTTTACCCTTAATTATCACCATGCCTTTGTCGACACTGACAGATAAAGAAGATTCAGTAGAATTCGTTATAGCCGTAACTGGTTTAAACCATGGCAAATCAAGCTGATCCCAAGCTATTTCAAATCCGGAATCAGACCAGAGTGTCTTTTCCTTCTGGCTGAACGATATCAATAACCGATAATCAATACCCTCTTTGATCGCAGGTTTTGTAAAAGGTATGGTTACTACACTTTTTCCCCGGGGTTCAAGGTCAAGCGACAGAGTTCCATGATCGAGCGTTACTCCATCCCCCTGAAGAAACCAGGTGGTTTGTAAATCTTTCAGATTTGTGAAAAGATACCTGTTGGTAATCTCTATTTCTCCCTTATCAGCCGAAATGAGAGTTGCCGTGACGGGCTGACCCGATTTTTTTATTTGCCACATTTCAGGTTGTGGCCGGCGATCGGGCCATATTGCACCATAAGTCCTTGCTCCTATTCCGTAACTATAGAACTCACCCTTATCTGTCATTTCTTCAAAATCGAGCCATAAAGCTGCTTGATTTTTAAGGTCAATATCAGGTTTTTTAAGCAAATCAGCAGGGACATCCTTCGTGAAAATCCCTACCTCATCTATTTTTGCATCACAGATATATACTGATGTCTCCTGTCCGTGAATTTCAGCATTTCTACCAATATTAACAGGGAACGGTGTGTTCAGGATATTTCCTGATACGGGTAAAGAATTACTATTCTTTCCATCAATGGAAATTGAAATGGCCAAACCATTATATCGTGCTGCAACCTGATGCCAGTTGTTTTCCCAATTCTCTGGTAGAGCTATCTGAACTTTGTGTCTCTGATTGGTTGTCAGATAGAATTCAAGTGAGTCTTTTCTGATCTGATGGATGCCAAACTGATAATTTCCTTTGGTAATAAGGGTTCCTGCTGAACTGCTGAGCGCTTTGGGATAAACCTTCAGAGAGAGTGTAAGTCGTGTTCCATCTATCTCCAAAGATTTGTCCCTGTAGACCTCAACCCACTGATCATGGCCATTAAGATCAATCCCTTTCCCATCCATGGAGGGTACCAGTTTTGCCCGGCCCATGACATTTACCTGTACGTTATTGGGAGAACCATCTTTAAGCGATCTGATCTTTTCTGTTATACCGGTACTCACAAAATCCCAGATTGCCCCTCCCATACTTCTTGGATACCTGTAAAAAGCCTCCCAATAATCATCAAGGCCTCCACCTCCGTTACCTGTTACTGCAAGGTATTCATCAAGAAAAGAAGGTCGTGGATCAACACTGTCAGGCACAAGAAAGACATCGGTAATAAGGTTATACAACTTAGGGTACCGTGGACCTATTATCTCTTCACATTTATGGGAAAAAGCATTTCCGCCATACATCCAATAACGGGTTTTATCAAATTTTTTTCCTTCATCAATAACAGCACAGATATTGTCTCCTTCCCCGCTCTCATTACCGGCACTCCAGAACAGAATTGATGGGTGATTCCTGTCGCGCAGTACCATTCTTCTTGCTCTTTCCCGATACATCTCCTCCCACTCTTTCCTCTCTGAAACAAATTCTGTTGCATGCGATTCATCTCCAGTTTCATCAACAATATAAATGCCATACTCATCAGCCAGTTCGAGGTACCTTATAACAGGTGGGTAGTGTGAAGTTCTGACACAGTTAATGTTAAACTGTTTGAGTATTCTCATGTCTTTTCTGATTGTCTCCTCATTCATTGTGTGTCCAAGAGTAGGGTGTTGCATATGGCTGTTGATGCCGTTAAGCTTAACCGGAACCCCATTCAGGTAAAAAACCTGATTCCTGATCTCTGTTTCCTTGAAGCCAATTCTTCCATTAATTACCTCAATAGTTTTTCCTGATGAATTTATCAGTTCAAAAACAAGAGTATATAAGTTAGGAAACTCTGCTGACCATTTCGCCGGATCTTTAATTTCATCAGATAATTTTATTGTCAGTATGCCACCGGAAGGAACAGAGAATTTATCTGAGTTTAGTTTTTTAATTACTCTTTTGCCTGAATCATACAGTGTTGTAACCAGTGTAAAATCATTAACGGCAGCAGTTGAATAATTTTTCACATCAACTGACAAATCCAGCCTCGCATCAGTATAGCTTTTATCGAGATCAGTCGTTGCACTCCAGTCAAAGATATGTGCTGAAGGAGTTGCAAACAGCCATACATCATCAAAGATCCCGGCCAGTCGCCAGTAATCCTGACCTTCAAGATAATATCCATCAGAGTATTTGTAAACGTTAACTGCAATCATGTTTTTTCCAGGCTTCAGATATCTTGTGATGTTATATTCAGCTGGTTCCTGGGCACCTTCATTATATCCGACCTCTTTACCATTAACCCAGACAAAAGAAGCTGATGCGGTTTTTTCCATCCTCAGAAATATTTCTTTTCCTTTCCAGGAAAAAGGGATATTAAATGTTTTACGATATGAACCGGTGGGATTGTATTCCCGGGGGACAAACGGAGGGTTCGGTTTGAATGGAGTCGAGACATTTCGAAAAATCGGATCACCAAAACCCTGCATCTCCCAGTTTGAAGGAACATGAATTGTATCCCATCCGGTATCCTTGAAGTTTTCAGAAAAAAAGTTAACAGGTGTGCCCTCCGGAATATCAGAGAAATGAAATTTCCAGGTGCCATTAAGCGACATAAAACCGTTGGCTTTTAAGCGATCGTTCTTAAGGGCTTCATCAACAGTCTGATAGGGTACAAGAGGAGTATGTCCTGCTTCCTGATTCAGTTCAAAAACCTTTGTATTTTCGAGATAGTCATAGATATTTGACAAAAAAGGTTTTTGCTGGGCGGAAGCAAGTGCTGACCCAAGACAAATTAATAATAACAATATTTTCTTTTTCATATAAATATTTGATTATCAGATATT
>JANYIW010000325.1 GCA_025358645.1 Bacteroidales bacterium | reverse complement strand
TATATTTGCGATGACAACAAGTTAATTAATGAAACAAAAATTTAATATCATTTTGCTTGGAGAGGTCTGGGACTTACTTGATTCAATTGATGAAAAATCAAAAGCAAAGATCCTATACAATATAGATAAGGCAAAATATGTAAATGACCCGGAATTATTCAAAAAACTTGATGATTTAATTTGGGAATTCAGGACTAAATATAAAAAAACATACTATCGATTATTTTCATTCTGGGACAAAACGGATAAGATTGAGACATTAGTAGTTGCAACTCACGGGATAATTAAAAAGACTGATAAAATCCCAAAAGCAGAGATTGAAAAAGCGAAAGCGATTATGAAACAGTATTTTGAACAAAAAAGCAAAAAATGAAAGTCATGGGAAATACTAAATTGAGAATCTACACATTAGATGAGGCTAAAGACAAACATTTAGGAAAGGTCGGTACTGAAAAGAGGGATAAATACGAGTATGAGCTTAGACTTGATTTGTTGGGAGAAATGATTAAACAAGCTCGTAAGGAGAGGCACTTAACTCAAACTCAACTTGGAGAATTGATTGGAGTACAAAAATCACAGATTTCAAGGATAGAGAGTAATGCTAAAAATGTAACGCTAGAGACCCTTTTGAGAGTATTTCGGGCTCTTAAAGCTAAAGTTAACTTTAATGTTGAATTACTCGACGGTGAGATAAAAATTGCCTAAACTACGGTTGCTAATCGGACGGTTGGGGTAATAAGCTTGTCACGGTTTTTGCTTAGCTACTGCATGTAAGACAAATTCGTTAATAGATTTAAACCCGGATACGCGCATCTGAACTCCATTAAAATTACACACCTGGACTATTTTTTGGCTTCGATCGGACTTACGTCGCCGACGCTGCGCCAGTGGCCGCTTTCCAGTTTTGTTACCCGGACTACTTTGTTTTTCCGTCCAAGCGTGTAACGCGACACTCAGTTAACGCACCAGTTTGCAACATGACGGCGTTAGCTTTAACAAATCTCGTTCCACCGAGACAATATTCGTTGACTTTTGTAGTATCTTTGCGTTATAATTAGACGATTATGTTAACAAAAGATAAAGTTAGAAAGACCATTGACAGGTTACCTGAGAACTTCACAGTTGACCAGATAGTTGAGGAACTTGTTATTCTTAATCGGATTGAGGAAGGACTTAAGGATATTGAAGAAGGGAGCGTCTTTACAACAGATCAAGTTAAGAAAGAGCTTAAAACATGGTTAAAGTAATCTGGACTCAGAGATCACTTACAGATTTAAAGTCTATCGCCGAATATATCTCCCAGGATTCAATAAAATATGCTTTTCTTACACTCGAGAGACTAATCATTGTTACCTCATATCTGGAGACAAATCCCAGGATTGGTCGAATGGTTCCTGAAATGAGAAAGCACGACAAAATCAGGGAGATTATTTTAGGGAACTACAGAATCATTTACAAAATTACAGATCCCAAGACTGTTCACATCTTGACAGTTCGCAATTCATATAAACGCCTGAGACAAACTTCTCTACGACGATTAAAATAATGGCCTAAAGCTAACTCGGACGGTGCTGATAAATTGTCTTCCGCAGCCCGGACTACTTCGAAATCAGCCCCCAACGTCTATACTTTTAAGACCGTACCATGGACGCTTTTGGTATAAATTTAGTTTTCTAAATCAAAACCCAACTATGAAAACAATTACCTTTCTAATTCAGTTGTTTATATTACTCGGTATATCATTTCTAACTTCCTGTTCAAAGAATAGTGGACAGGTTATAAATTCAGACATTCAACAAGTAATTAATATTAATTCCGAAGACATATTAAAAGTAAACCTTGGTAATTTTGGTGATGAAGAAGGCGCCGATATTTTTAAGAATCCAGCGCATGCTAAAACAAACAAAACTTATCGTCAAATTAATTCAAGTTCAATTATATATGTTTATTCTCCTTCTGATAAATTTGTTGGCAATGATACAGTTACACTTTTACTTTATCGAGGATCAGATGGCGCACATCCCGGTGTGATCGATACCACTAAAATTTGTATTGTTGTAAACTAAAGTGTAGGTTCTTTAAGATTAATCTTATTATAAAATCTTTAGAATCAGGCAGCTTACAGCGTTCAACTTTGACTGTTAGCTGTTGAAGGTAAACTTCCTTTCACCTGATCCCATGATCGGATAATCTTTCGGTCTAAACTCCCCTTTTTCTCCAAAACCTGGCGTAATCCTGGCGCCAATCTTGTAAGGCTGAGGTTAAGGTTAAGGCTGAGATTATATAAAAGAAAAAGCCCTCCTACGCTAAAGCTTCGGAGGGCGAAGGTGGGCCCAGCTGGGCTCGAACCAGCGACCCCCTGATTATGAGTCAGGTGCTGCTAACCAGCTGAGCTATGGGCCCGAAAATTCTAATTCAACAATTCAAACATCCCAGGTGCTCTAACCTCCCGATAGCTATCGGGATGAGCTATGGGCCCGAAAACGGAATGCAATATTAGTTATTTGAATGTAAATATGCAAGCCCCCAATAAAAAGAAAATTTCTTAACTCTCTTTCTTAAGATATTCCATCAATACATTTACTGCCTCATCCATGTCATTACCATAAGTGAGTAACCCTGCCCTGTCGCCTGCCATAATGATGATCCTCTTCTCATATACATCCGACTCTTTGAAAAGCCTCAGAATGTCTTTTGCAAGACCAATGGTTCCATAATCCATTGAGGGATTTGTTGTAGGAACTTTATAAATAAGTTCATTCCATAACTCTATGCTGTGCACATGTACTACTGCATTTGCCCCGGGGTCAGCTGAATATATTGCTGCATGTGTCAACGATTCCGATGAGGCTTTTAATGGTCCAACACACTGAACAGCATTGTCTTCAATATTAAATGAATTTACCCTTACATAATGACCGGGCTCCAGCTCAGGGATCTC
>JANYIW010000299.1 GCA_025358645.1 Bacteroidales bacterium | reverse complement strand
TTAGGGATTTAGTTCAACAGCACCTACAAGAAATTGGCGGTTCAGTGGTTAAATGAAGCTTTGTGCTTCGTATCAAGTTCACTGCTGGCAGACAGTTTTGTACTTCGAAATCGCCAACTTCTTGTAGCTGCAAACCGTTATGCTGCATAAATCGAGACCTGACAACTTATCTGACATTTGGATAATTGTAACTTATAAGTTACTTTTGCATATTACTAATTGAACATGGAGAAGATCCGAGAGATAATTGCGTATAAAAACTATTTTGAGGACTTTTTACAAAAGCAACCGATAAAGGTTCAGAATAAGATCTTTAAAATTTTGGAAGCTATAGAGACTTTAGAAATGATTCCCACGACCTATCTTAAACTCATAGCTGAGATAAAAGGACTATATGAAGCAAGAATTCAAGTCGGGACTAATATATGGCGGGTTTTCTGTTTTTTCGACAGCGGACGATTAGTAATTCTTCTGAATGGATTTCAGAAAAAGACACAGAAAACGCCAAAAAATGAGATCGAGAAAGCAATTAGACTAATGAGAGAGTATTATGAAAACAAAAAATAACAAAGACATTTCCACCTGGACCGGGATCAAAGATCGGGTTTATGGTGAAAAAGGGACTGTGAGACGAGACAACCTGGAGAGGGATGCTGAAGCTTTTAAAATTGGACTGTTATTGAAAAAAGCAAGAGAATCACAACATATGACCCAGGAGGAATTAGGCAAACGCATAGACAAGAAAAGGACTTATATTTCAAGAGTTGAGAATGACGGGAGTAACATCACATTGAGCACTCTATATGACATAGTTGAGAAGGGACTAGGTGGAAAAGTAAAAATCTCCATAGACCTTTGACCTTTAAAATATTACGCAGCATAACACCACCTAATCGCAAGCAGGGGCTTCTGCCAAGACGACAAGCTCACTTATATCCCATCCTGCCTTCGCTTAGCTGTATCCGTTATATGTAAGGTTTTAGACATCTGACACTTAGACTAGCCTGACAAGCACCCTACATATAACTGAAAAAGAGTAGGATCTATTCACATATACCAGGACTCCCAACGCACAAGCAAGAGTTAGGCAGCCACCACCGCGACGCCCGACGCTGCTGCCAAACACATGCTTTTTTTGCCTACCCGGACTTCTATGTGACAATGATTCAGTAACTTTAAGATTTATGTCAAGACTAATAACCAAAAGAATGAATAGATATGGAAACTACCATTGTTATTTTATGGGTTGGATTAGCACTTCTTGTTGGAGTCGCAGGCAACAATAGGAATATTGGTTTTGGAGGAGCATTTTTCCTTGCGCTTCTCTTAAGCCCACTCATTGGACTTATATTTGTTCTTTTATCTAAACCTAAAAGGGACATAAAGGAAGAGTATAAATTCTTAGACATAAGCCCAAAAACGAATTTCAAAATGTTTAATGCTTTTGCGGACAAAGATGAAAACATTGATTTACCGGGTTCTGATTGGGATTACACTTTTAGCGAACAGAACGGAAAGACAACAGTGTGTATTACTATTTATAATGAATCTCTTGCCCGTATGGAGAAGATGATTGAAATGCGCTTTAAAGAAGGATTCACTATGAGCATGACCAACCTGGAAAATCTGTTGACAACTTTAGGCAAAAAATGATTTACATTTTCAAAACTTCTGTCAAAATATATACTTAGCCCAAACGTTTGGAAAAAAACCAGTCAAGGCGAGTGTGAACGGGTAGTGCTTCCAATATATTCAACTTGCCTGAAGAAATATAAAAGCTCTGATAATCAAAATATCAAGGCTTTTTTGATTGAATTTTCGATACCTGGGTTACTTAATTCTTCTTTTCCATCTTCTACTGATCAGCTGTCTTCATCATGTTCATAGGATTAACGTCTGAATTCCATGTTTCAATTTTTACTTTGAGGGATCCATCTTTTTGCTTTTCCCAGACAGTAAGGTACTTTCCATGGTTATCCATAGGCTTATCCATACCGGGCATTGACATACTCATCTTATAACTCCCTACTTCGGTTATCATATTCCCATATACAAAAACTTTGAGTGTTACAAGTTCAAAAGAGTTGAATTTCACTCCAGTTTTAAGCATATCCTCATTGGCTTTCCTGATAGCTGCAATGCCCTCATGCATAGGCTCATAACTTGGCATCGAAATGGCATCTTCGGTATACATGCTCAGGCTTTTTTCGAAATTGCCTTCCAGCATGTTTTTTGCCATTTCCTTGTTGAGAGCTCCGATCTTTGTTTTATATTCCGGATTGCTTTGGGAATATGCTGTACCTGCCGAAAACAGAACGGCAAATAACATAGAGATAGATATTACATTTTTGTTTTTCATAATAATTGTTTTTTAAATTGAAAAATAGAATTGATTGTTCACTTATTTTATAAGAGGAGAAACAATAATAGAATGATTTTTGTTTATTAATCTTTAAAAATAATTTCAGATCTAATGGTAAATGCACAAAATGTAGAATGCTTTCCGACAAGCTTTTTTTGTTCACTATGTGAATTGTCTTTACCTTAGTGCCATATAATTAGGACTTCATGAAGAAGAGATTGAAAGCAATATGTTTATTAATAGTTGTCTTCAGCTTTTATACCATACCTGCTGATTCCCAAGCCCCATTCAGCCGTGGAGTCAATCTGACAGGCTGGTTTGATGTTACTAGTGCGGAACAAATTCAATTTACAAGATTTACAAAACAGGATATCATCAATATTAAAAACCTTGGGTGCGACGTTATACGGTTACCGGTAAATTTGCACAACATGACCTCCGGCAGCCCTTCTTACACACCTGATCCTCTGTATATCTCTTTTCAGGATTCCGTCGTAACATGGTGTGAACAACTTCACATTTATCTTATAATTGATAATCACTCCTTTGATCCCAATGTAAATACCAGTCCTGACATAGTTGATATTCTTACAAAGGTCTGGTCGCAGATGGCTGACCATTACAAAGACAGATCTGATTATCTCCTCTATGAAATATTAAATGAACCTCACGGGATAACTACAACCGTTTGGGGTTCAATACAAAGCCAGGTAATAAATGCTATCCGGGTCAAAGACAAAAGACATACAATTGTTGTTGGCGGATCAGGATACAATAGATATACCGAACTCAGGAATCTTCCTGTTTATTCAGATGCAAACCTTCTTTATACTTTCCATTTTTATGATCCTTTTATATTCACTCACCAGGGTGCAACATGGGTATCGCCATCTATGGAACCTCTTTCTGGTGTGCCCTTCCCATTCGATGCCACTCGAATGCCGTTGTGTCCGGTTAGCCTTAAGAATACCTGGATTGAAACCGGTTTAAATAGTTATTCAAATGAAGGCACTGTGAGTTATGTCAAACAGATGATTGACAACGCAATAAGTTTCAGGAAAAGCAGGAATGTAAATATTTTTTGTGGTGAATTCGGGGTCTACATTCCAAACAGTCCAAATGATGACAGATCCTACTGGTATAATATTGTAAGACAATATCTTGAAGAGAATAATATTCCATGGACATCGTGGGATTATAAAGGCGGATTTGGCCTATACAAAAAAGGATCGAATGAGTTATTTGAACATGACCTGAATATTCCGCTTTTGCAATCACTGGGATTTAATATACCGCTTCAAACCGCATTTTCGATTAAACCTGATTCAATCGGATTTATTATTTACTCTGATTACACAGGTCACAATGTTAATGATGGAAGTTATAGCGTCGGTAACTTAAACTACTATTCAACTGATCTCCCAAATAATGATAAATATTGCCTTTCCTGGAGTGGCTTCAGTCAGTACAAATCCATTGTCTTTGACTTTAATCCCGACAAGGATTTTTCAAAGCTTGTATCGGGAGGTTACTCAATTGATTTTATGGTACGTGGAAATTTACCCGGAATAAAATTCGATATCCGGTTTATTGATACCAAAACGCAGATCGGGGGAGATCATCCGTGGCGTATGGGCGCTACTATTGATGAGTCCAACTCTGTCTGGGACAGGAAATGGCATCATATACATATCCCGCTTACCTCCTTTAATGAACGGGGGTCATGGGATAATAACACATGGTACAACCCGATGGGGAAATTTGACTGGACAGCAATTGATAGATTTGAAATCACAGCAGAATATCCAATAACTGCAGGCAAACAGTTATGGTTTGATAATATATTCATCACTAATATTGACACTGCAATTGTCAGGAAATCTGGTATTCTTGGGGTTGAAAAGATTCTGGCACAAACAAGGTTGCAGATGAAAGTGACACCAAATCCGATGAAATATTCTACAATGATATCATATAACTTATCTGAAGAAAGCACTATCTCTGTTTCAATCTTCTCAATATCAGGGCAAAAAATCCGAAGTCTTTTAAATGAAACTCAAGCGCCAGGCATTCAAACATTGAACTGGAACGGATGCGGGGATAATGGCGCATCTGTCCAAAGTGGGATGTATGTATGTGTGTTAAAGACTAAAGGATATTCCGTTTCAATGAAGATATTGAAGGATTAGTTTATCTATTTGCTTAACAGAGTATTATTTCTTTCTTTATATATCAGAAACAGATTCTGATAAAGTGGAAATTTGTTTAACTTTGGAATAGAAAATGAGGTCTGAAAGAACTTTCAATTTATTAAGATAAGGGCTTCTAAGTCTCATTATCAATGATATAATCTTAATTAAAATAAAACGCATGACATATAATCCTTCAAAAGAGCGTTACGATAATATGAATTACCGGCGCTGCGGAAAAAGCGGAATCAGATTACCTGAAATTTCACTTGGATTGTGGCATAATTTTGGATCAGTTGACATTTTCGAAAATTTCAGGCAGATACTGTGGAGAGCTTTTGATGCCGGAATAACTCACTTCGACTTAGCAAATAATTATGGTCCGGTTCCAGGATCAGCAGAAGAGAACTTCGGAAGAATTCTGAAAAAGGATTTTAATCAATTACGCGATGAAATGATTATATCAACAAAAGCAGGATGGGGGATGTGGCCTGGTCCTTATGGCGATTTTGGCTCCAGAAAATATCTGCTTTCAAGTCTCGACCAGAGTCTTAAGCGTATGAATCTGGAATATGTTGATATATTCTATTCTCACCGTCCCGACCCTGATACTCCTCTTGAGGAGACTATGGGTGCATTGGCACATGCTGTTCATCAGGGAAAGGCATTATATGTGGGGATATCAAGTTACCCTGCAGATCTAACAAGAAAGGCTGCTCAGATACTTAAAGATATGAATGTCAGTTGTCTTATTCATCAACCCAAATATTCTATGTTTAACAGATGGGTTGAAGTAGCAACGGGTCGGGATCCATCGCTACTGGATGTTCTGGAAGAAACCGGAATAGGTT
This sequence comes from Bacteroidales bacterium, assembly GCA_025358645.1. GTDB lineage: Bacteria > Bacteroidota > Bacteroidia > Bacteroidales > VadinHA17 > LD21. The sequence goes on along the minus strand of JANYIW010000299.1, from coordinate 1,147 downwards.
GTATTCCTTTTTCTCCGCTGGAGCAGGGGTTACTGACTGACAGATATCTGAAAGGTATTCCTGTTGGTTCAAGAGCTTATAAACCAACCGGATTTTTAAAAGCAGAAGACGTTACTGAGCAAAGAATCTCTAAATCAAAACGACTGAATGAAATTGCAGCAAAACGGAATCAGTCTCTTGCCCAGATGGCGATAGCATGGCTATTGAAAGATAAACGGGTAACATCTGTACTTATCGGTGTAAGTAGTGTAGCGCAACTTGATGATAACCTGAAAACTCTTAATAATCTGAATTTCAGTGAGGAAGAGCTTAAAAAAATTGAATCTATTCTAAAAGGAGAATGAATATTAAATTAAAAGAATACTTTCTAAATCCTTTCACGCTCTTCCTGGCTATATGGGGAATTTTAAACTTATTACAGGCCCGGTTTACCCCATTAAATAATGACGAAGCCTATTATTGGATGTATTCAAAATATCTTGCCTGGGGATACTTTGACCATCCTCCCATGATCGCTTTGGTGGTCAGGATCGGTTATTTTTTCTTTCATAATGAACTGGGTGTAAGGCTCATTGTTGTTTTGAGTCAGCTGCTGACCCTTTATGTATTATGGTTGCTCACGGATAAAGATAAACGTGAGAAAAAAGAGAATATCCTGCTCTTCTTCATGTTAGTTGTGATCCTGCCGGTTTACAATATGTATGGCTTTATTGCGACTCCTGATGCACCACTGATACTATTCTCAGCTATTTTTCTTCTGGTATATAAGCGGTTTTTAGCTGACGAGACGTGGCAAAACGTTCTTTTCCTTGGTTGTTCAATTGCTGCTCTGATGTATAGTAAATATCATAGCGGACTTCTGATTATTCTTATCATTCTCTCAAACCCCCGTTTGCTGAAAAGTATCAAATTCTATTCAGCCGCCTTACTGGCATTAATATTGTTTTTTCCACATCTTTTCTGGCAATATTCGAACGGATTCCCATCTTTCAAGTATCATCTTGTTGAAAGAGTTTCAGGTTTTAATCCCGTGCATGTCCCTGAATATCTGTTAAGTCAATTTTCTTTTCATAATCCGTTAGTACTTATAATATTAGTTTGGATAATGATAAAAGTAAAATCTGAAAATTTATTTGACAAGGCATTA
>JANYIW010000285.1 GCA_025358645.1 Bacteroidales bacterium | reverse complement strand
ACTACGCCAATTCCTGCCGCCTGATGAGCAATTTATCCGGTCCTTTTCATGGGATTTGCATGATAACATGATGAATTTCGTGACCGACAAAAAGGGCGTAACATATAAATTTGTTGAAGATTGGCTTGGCAAAGATTATACAAAAATGAGTTTTGAAGATTATGTCTTTGCAAGCTCGTTAATTCAGTCTGAAGGATTAATGGAGTACATCAATAATTATCACAGGAGAATGTACAGCAGTTCAAGCGCCATATTCTGGATGTTTAACGACTCCTGGCCGGTTACTCACGGATGGACTATTGTAGATTATTATCTGCGTAAAAAACTTTCTTACCATCCAGTTAGAAGAGCATTTGAACAAATTTGTGCAGTTGTTGCAGTGGAGGGTGATAAAATCAACATTTATGGAATAAACGAAAAACAACAGTCGTGGAAAGGAAAACTTCAGTATGGCCTTTTTGAGACAGGCGGGAAGTTTCCTGTTAATGAGTTCAATAATGTCACCTTACCCCCAAATTCTTCAACAATAATTGCTTCTTTCGAAAAGAATGCTTTTGAAAAAGCAGGATTTAAAAATCATGGAGCATTTGCTGTATTGAAAGATAAAGAAACAATTATTTCACAGCACAGGTTATTCCTGGCGAGATTTAAAGACCTCGTTTTACTGAAACCTCAGGTTTCAATAATACAAAGTGGTGACAAAGCAATCATTACTTCTTCTGTATATGTATGGGGACTTTGTCTCGACATCAATGGTGAATCAGATATAACCGACAATTGTTTTGATCTTCTCCCCGGTATTCCTTATTCGGTTAAGGTTGGGAAGGGTGAAAAGGTCGAAATCAAAATGACAGGTAATGACTTAATGAACAGGTAACCTGGTAATAATGTGCCAAGAGGAAAACATGAGTATCGATAGCTTAAATGTGTAAGTAGTAAATTTTAATTGTTAAATATTATAATGAGGAAGCGTAATAAAACATTGTTGATATTCGTAATATTACTATTATTGTTAACTGGTCAGAAAGGGTTAATCTTTTCTCAAAGTATCGACAATAAAATTGTTAGTAATACAGAGTATAATTTGTCTTCCCTTGAATGGAAGCTATGGGGTTACCGCCCTGAAAACTGGAAATTAGACTTTAATTTCAACGAACTTAAAGGGACTAAAGCTGAATACATCAGTATTCCGGCAAAAGTACCCGGGTCTGTACAAAAAGCATTAAGAGATGCAGGAATCATTGACGACTGGAATATTGGCAATAATTATATTTCAATTGAATGGATTGAAAACCGCCATTGGATATTCGCTGCAAAAATACCTGATGAGTGGATAAGGAAGGAGAGCAATATAATTCTACACTGCCAGGGTCTTGACGATAATGGTGTTATTATGGTTAATGGTAAAGAAGCCGGAAAGTTCAATAATACTTTCATTCCTTACAATTTCAACATAAGCCCTTTTCTGAAGGACCAAAACAATACACTGGCCATAGTCTTCGAGTGTCCTCCTGCCAACCTGGGACAGATAGGTTATACATCGAAAATAAAAGACTGGAAACCAAGGTTTTATTATGGATGGGACTGGATACCAAGGATAGTACAGGTTGGAATCTGGGATAATATTCTGCTGGAAGTTACTGATAAAGAGAGCGCCAGGATAGAAGATATAAAGATTGTGACTGAGGCCGACAGGATGAAGGATCAGGGAAGCTTGAAGATTTCTGCAGATTTAACTCCTCAAGCTTTACATGGAAAAGTCAGGATACAACTTTCAAAAGATACAGGTGAACCAGTTTTTGATGAAACTTTTTCTGCTGCACAGTTACGTACAGGTAAAGTATGGGATAATCTTAAAATAAAACGGTGGTGGCCAAACGGTTCCGGTGACCAGGTATTATATAAGCTTGTTTGTACATTGTACGATGCCGATGGTAAGAATTGCCAGGTTATAGAACGTAATGCAGGATTTAAAAATATTGAATGGCGTGCATGTAAGGGAGCGCTTCCTGAAGCTGATCCATGGCTATGTAGTGTAAATAATAAGCCGGTATTTCTGCAGGGCGTGAATTGGACTCCAATACGTCCAAATTTTGCTGATCTTACAGAATCCGATTATCGCAAACTGATCAAAACCTATAAAGACCTGGGAGTTAATATATTTCGCGTCTGGGGGGGTGGTTTCCCTGAAAAAGAGTGGTTTTATAACATCTGTGACGAAATGGGAATAATGCTCTGGCAGGAGTTCCCCCTCTCTTCATCCGGATTGGATAATTATCCTCCTGATACACCCGAAGAGATATTTGTAATGTCAAAAATTGCGGAGAGCTACATAAAAAGATTGAGCAATCATGTATCTCTCCTATTGTGGTGTGGTGGTAATGAATTATATGAATTTGGTGACATTGCTCCCGTGACTGATAAGCATCCAATGATAAAATGTATGAAAGAGATCGTTAAGGCTGAAGATCCCGGAAGACGATTTGTGACAGGATCTCCCTCAGGGCCAACTATTTATGGAGGATTGCATAACTTTGGAAAAGGTGTAAACTGGGATGTTCATGGTCCATGGACTCTGCCATATACTGCCTCAGACCGTACAATGAATGCTGTAAGAAACTTCTGGAAGCTCGATGACGCTCTCATTCATTCAGAGGTTGGTGTCGCGGGAGCTATGTCTGCAGAAATGATAAATAAATACCGTGGAGAGTATTCTGCTCTTCCTGCAAACATGAATAACACCCTCTGGAGGCAGGTAAGCTGGTGGATAGAATGGACAGATTTTTTAAATGATCATAATGGTAAAGAACCCCTTTCCCTTGAAGAATATGTTGCGTGGAGTCAGGAACGCCAGACAACTGGTCTTAGCATTGCTTTGAAGGCAAATAAATCACGATTCCCGGAATGCGGAGGATTTATAATCTGGATGGGGCACGACAGTTATCCATGCCCGGTTAATACTTCAATAATAGATTTTGAGGGTAATCCGAAACCCGCTGCCCTTGAACTTAGCAAAATATGGAAGTCAAACATTCAAAATTAATAATATGTGTAAACTGAAAAACTGGTTCTTATTCATGTCAGTCATTTTCACGGCCTGTAATAATGCTGATGTTACCCGTTATGTTGATCCGAATATTGGAGGTGTGGCAACACTGTTAACAACTAAGAATCCAACGGTTCACAGGCCTCATAGTATGATAAGGGTATTTCCTGTAACTAAGCCGGGGCTCGGCGATCGTTATTTGTCGGATAAAATCTATGGTTTTGCAGTCAATATGCCAGCATACCGCATGGGGCATGTCACAGAATTAATGCCGACTGTTGGTGAGGCGCTATCAGGATATGACATAAACGCTTCATCTTATGATCATGATATGGAAGAGGTTCATCCGTGGTACCACAAAGTTTTACTTGAGGATTCGGGTATTACTGCAGACTGGACAACCACGGAAAGGGCTGTAATATACCGCTTCATATTTCAGAACAAGGAATCCGGAAATGTCATTTTCAGATCTCGCGGAAATGCTTCTTTTATTGTTACAGGAAGCAATACGATTGACGGCTGGGAAGAGTTCAATAATACAAAGCAATATTTCCATGCTGAGTTTTCTAAACCCTTTGAAACCTTTGGAACAATTGCTAACGGAGATTTATCGGCCGGTAAGAAAGAGATAGGCGGGAGTAGTATAGGTAGCTATCTGACTTTTAATGGTCCGGTCGCTAAAGTGGAAGTAAGAATAGGAATTTCTTATATTGACGAAAAACAGGCAAAGGATAATCTTAACCGTGAAATGAATGGAAAGTCGTTTGACCAGGTTTTAGCTGCAAGTTATAAGATATGGGAAGATGCTTTGGGAAAGATACAGGTCACAGGTGGCTCAGAACGGGAGAAGAGGATTTTTTACACTTCACTTTACAGGGGATTGGAGCGAATGGTAAATATTTCGGAGTATGGTCGTTATTATAGTGGTTACGATAATAAGGTCCATGAAGATAAAGGTCGGGCATTCTATGTTGATGACTGGTTGTGGGATACTTTCCGCTGCCACCATCCATTGCTCTGTTTACTAGATCCCGGGCAACAGGTCGATATGGTGCAGTCTTATGTTCTGATGTATGAACAGAGCGGCTGGATGCCTTCATTTCCACAGTTCTATGGTGACTTCCCGGCAATGATAGGATTTCATTCCGCTGCACTTTTTTGGGATACTTACCAGAAAGGAGGCACCAACTTTGATGTTGAGAAAGGTTATGAAGGACTAAAAAAGAATGCTATGAGCGGGACCATGGTACCATGGAGATCCGGACCTATGTGTTCACTCGATAGCTTTTATATTGCGCATGGCTGGTATCCTGCATTACCAGAAGGTGCTAAAGAGACTGAACCAATGGTTGATGGTTTTGAAAAACGCCAGTCGGTTGCTGTAACACTTGAACATAGTTATGACGACTGGTGCCTTGCCCAACTGGCGAAAGCTCTCGGTAAAACTGAAGATTACCTGTATTTCAGTAAACGTTCACAAAACTTTCGTAATGTGTTTAATCCTAACACAGGTTTCATGTCGCCTAAGATGGCTGACGGGAACTGGGTTGAACCTTTCGACCCACAGGTTTCCGGTGGTATTGGAAGCAGGATGTACTTCACTGAAAACAATGCATGGATATGGAACTTCAGTGTAATGCATGACATACCTTCGCTCATTGAACTGATGGGAGGGCCAGAGAAATTTTCAAACCGCCTTGATGCTCTTTTTAATGAACCTACACATGTGGCTAAATGGCAATTTATGGGACAATTCCCCGATGCTACAGGATTAAATGGAATGTTCCCGGCAGGTAATGAACCATCCTTCCATGTTCCCTATCTTTACAACTACGTGGGTAAGCCGTGGAAAACACAAAGGAGGATACATGAGATAATGGATATGTGGTTCGATGATGATCCACTTGGTCTTCCGGGGGATGAGGATGGCGGAGCATTATGCTCATGGTATGTATTTTCTGCTATGGGTTTTTATCCTGTAACACCAGGAAATGGGCTATATGCTATCGGAAGCCCGTTTTTCGAAAAGATACAAATAAAACTACCTGATTATAAGACATTTACAATAAAAGCAAATAATTTTTCAAAACGCAACAAATATATCCAATCGGCAAAACTAAATGGGAAAGAGTTCAACCGGGCATGGATAAGCCATTCAGAAATAACAGCAGGAGGAACACTTGAATTCGTTATGGGCGATCGTCCTGATAAGGAATGGGCTGCCGATCCTTCCGTTTTTGTGAAAATGACAGCAAATGAATAGGTTTTATGTATGATATTATATGAAGTTAATCCACATTAAAAAGTAATGGAGATAATATTTGTCTTCAAGACTTATTTCGACAAACGTGCTTCATTCTTAATTGAAAAGTAGCTTTTGAATATTTATATGGAAACACAATATGTGAATTTTTTAATAAGTATATTTGAAATAATTCCAAAAAACTAACAGTTATTGATTAATAAATATCAAATCAACTATGAAAAGAAGTGAAGTAAATTCGATTATAAACGGTGTTGAAAAATTTTTTGCAAAACATCAGTTTATGTTACCAGAATGGGCATCATGGTCACCTGAAGCCTGGAAAGGAACTTATGACAAGTGTTTCGAGATCATCGACAATAAACTCGGCTGGGATATAACCGATTTCGGAAATGGAAATTTCAAAAAGCAGGGTTTGTCGCTTTTTACTATCCGTAATGGGAACTATGACAAAAAAGATAAAATGTATTGTGAGAAGATAATGGTGGCAGATGAAGAGCAGGAAACACCCCTCCATTTTCATTGGAATAAAACAGAAGATATTATAAACAGAGGCGGCGGAAATCTTGTAATGGAACTCTATATGGCTGCTTCTGATGAGAAACTTTCTAAGGAACCGGTTAATGTCAGTATAGATGGTGTTGTATTAACTGTTAAAGCCGGAGTACCTCTCATTTTAAAACCAGGCCAGAGTATTTGTCTGAAACCCCGGGTTTATCACAAATTTTATGGTGAGAAAGGAAAAGGCTTGGTACTCATTGGAGAGGTAAGCCTTGTAAATGACGATGCTAACGACAACCGTTTTTACGATAAACTTGGCAGATTCCCTGAAATTATTGAAGATGTAAAACCGGTGCATCTGTTGGTAAACGATTATGCAAAATACCAATAATCTCTTATTTCAAAGATTTTTATTATGTCAGAAAAGATCATAGTTTCAGGAGTCGGGTGTTGTCTTGTTGACCTGTTATTTACCAACATTAATTTTGGCAGCGACACTATACGTCCTTATCTTTCATTAAAGCGTGGTGACGGCGGATTAACTCCTGGTCATCTCGTATTCAAGGAAGAATTTGAAAAGTACAGCAGAAGTTCTTTTTCCTTAGTCCATAGCAATATAACAGGAGGCAGGACACATGACAAGATAAATATTGGTGGACCATCAATTGTGTCTTTGATAAATGTGGCACAACTAATTGATAAAGAAAATTGTGAGGTGCGCTTCTATGGTCGTGGCGGAAAAGATGAAATTGGAAAATATCTCATTTCCTCCCTTCAGAAAACGCCGGT
>JANYIW010000234.1 GCA_025358645.1 Bacteroidales bacterium | reverse complement strand
GAGCCCGGTCTGATCTTCTTTTTAAGTACTTTCAGAGTGTTTTCACTTCCAAAAGTTAAATCGAAATCATAAGCCATAATATCCCAGAATACTAATTTATAAGATTTAAGAAGTCGTTTTTGCTTAAATGACAGTCTGCCATAAGGAGGCCGGAAAATTTTATCAGAGGTGTACTTTGAGGCCCTGGTTACATCGTTTATATATTTCACAGAGTCAGTTAGCCAACCGTCGAGATGGTTATAGCCATGGTTTCCGATGAGATGTCCTCCTTTAAGGATCTGGTTGATAAGATCAGGATATTTTTCAGCTGCTCTCCCGTTACAAAAGAACAGAGCTTTAATATCATGCTCTTTAAGAATATTAAGCAATTGAGGGGTAGAGACCGGATCGGGTCCGTCATCAAATGTCAGAAATAGTATCTTTTCGGTTGTCTTTATCCTGAATAAAGCTTCAGGATAAAGGCAACCTGCCAGAAAACCAGGCCTGAAAAGCCGCATATTAATTTATTTTGCAGAATAAAGCTTACCGTAATAGTTGTTTACTTCTGGTTCGATAGTCAGAGTTATGGAGTTCAATTTCAACCTCACAGCCATATTATAAATATCGAGTAATCCTTGCATATTAATCCCGGTAGGGTATTCAAGACCATACCTGTCTTCAGGTTTTAAACTTATTGCATAATCAAGATATTCTTTTGAGTATTTAATCACATCATTAAGTAACTTCTCTCCCTCTTCCGTTTTGCCTGCTCTTATAAGCGCTTCTGCAATTCCTATTGTGAAAAAGTCGTAAGGCATCTTTTTGGCGGGAACAATTTCGAGACCCCGGTGAGCCACTTCTATGGCTTTCACTGTATCTCCCCTGATCAATAACTCTTTGCCCAGTGTTCCAAATATTCTTCTGAAGTTGCTGAACATACGTTTATTATTCTCGTCAAGATAGACGGATGGATCTGCAGCATTTCCCCATTTGAATTTATTCATCATATTATCATACATAACAAGGGGATCAATCATACCGAATTCTCCCTGCTCGGGTTTATCAGTTTTAACAGGAGTCAGCCTGTAAGCAAGTCCTTCCTGTATAAAGAACTTCTCCAGTCCCTTGTATTGAGTTGAAGGAACTGTAGTTGAAAAGTATATTGGTCTCTCCCATTTATTTGTTGAAATCAGATCCATTATCGCGAGATCCCCTTTGAAAGCATCGGCGTCGGAATAATCCCAGATAATTGGAGAAACCAGTCTGTCTTTATAATACTTCTTCACAGTGCCATTCGAAAGAACTTTTGCAGAATCGACATCAATAATGTATTTGTTTGCAGGCAGATAGTTCATGTAATCACCTCTTCCACTGAGATCTATTTTATATTTGCTATCATCAGATCCTGCAAACTGAACAACCTCTTTCAGATTGACAGGTTTATCAACCCTGTTATTGACAGGCAACTGTTCTCTCACACCTTCAAGATACTTTTCAGTTCCAAGTGTAAATGGTAAAGGATCAGATTCAAATGCTTTCTGCCTCATCATTTCAATATACCAGCCTGCCTGTATATAACTCAGGTTTGCAACCCTGACATCGGTTCCAACTCCTTCTACATCCTGATTATACCAGACCGGGAAAGAATCATTATCTCCATAAGTAAATAAAATGCTGTTCGGGGCACAGGATTTCAGATAATTCGCACCAATATCTCTCGCAGTATAGCGGCCTGCACGACTATGGTCATCCCAGTTCTGTGCACCCATAAGAACGGGGACTGCAGTTATCAAACCAATAAATGTAACAGCTAATGATCCTTTGTTTCCAAGGTATTTCTGAAGTTTTTCATATATAAACATAAATCCGATTCCTATCCAGATTGCAAAGGCGTAGAAAGATCCAACATAGGCGTAATCTCGTTCCCTGGGCTGATTTGGATATTGATTCAGGTAGATAATGATTGCTAGTCCTGTCATTATGAAAAAGGCCATTACCAGCCAGAATCCGCTATTATTTCTCTTGTATTGCCAGTACATTCCTGCCAGTCCGATAAGGAGAGGAAGGAAATAATACTTATTATTTCCCGGGTTGTTTTTAAGGTCTCCGGGAATTTTTTCGAGGTTTCCCAGACGAGCTTCATCAATAAATTTTATACCACTGATCCAGTTCCCATTGATTGAATTCCCATTCCCCTGAATATCGTTTTGCCTGCCTGCGAAATTCCACATAAAATATCTCATGTACATAAATCCTATCTGATAGTGGAAAAAGTAACGGAGATTTTCTCCAAAAGTAGGACAGACTAAAGCTTCTTTATCTGTGCCAGTTGTAAATTTCCTTCCGACTACCTTTCCCCAGTATTTATATGCACTTTCATGATCCGGATCGGAGCTGTACATTCGTGGAAAAACTGTTTCAAACTGTTTATTGTAAGAATATTCAGGATGATAATAAGGTTTATACTTACCTTCTGTTTTATTATATCCGGCTATAACTTTTTTAACTTCTGTAACCGGTGCACTATAGTAGTTCCCAAAAAATTTAGGAGCGCTGCCATACTGCTTCATATTAATATAGTATGATAATGAAAATACATCTGACGGATTATTCTGGTTCATCGGAGGTCTGGCTGATGATCTTATCATAATCATTGCATAAGATGAATATCCAATCATTATCACTATCAGGGAGGTCATTACATAATTCAGGATAACCCTCTTATGTTTTAAAGAGTAATAAATACCGAATGCCAGTCCGCCAAAAAGAATTGCAATAAAGAACAGCAGTCCACTATTATAAGGTAATCCGAGAACGTTTACTAATAACAATTCAAACCAGCCTGCAACCTCCGGAACTCCTGGCATTATAACAAAAACCATCAGCCAGAGGAGAACCAATGAAACCAGACTCGTCTTGATCAGCCCTTTTGTAGTTACTTCATATTTCTTGAAATAGTAAACAAAAACAAGTACGGGAATAATCAAAAGGTTCAGACGATGTACTCCGAGTCCCAGTCCCATTATATAAGCAATAAGAATTATCCATCTGCCTGAATATGTTTTATCAGCTTCTTCCTCCCATTTAAGCATGCCCCAGAAAACCAGTGCGATGATTAGTGAAGAGAGCGCATAAAGCTCGCCTTCAACCGCGGAAAACCAGAAAGTATCAGAAAACGTATATGCCAGAGCTCCAACTATTCCACTTCCGATGACAGCAGGAACATGTTTTGATTCAAGCTCTTTTCCATTTACAAAAACTTTACGTACGAGATGTGTAATAGTCCAGAAGAGGAACATAATAGCAAAACCGCTGCAGAGAGCTGACAGAGCATTTACAGTAAGAGCAACCTTGGACGTGTCGCCTCCCGCGAAGAGGGTGGCTATTCTCCCCATCATAAGGAATAGTGGAGCTCCCGGAGGGTGACCCACCTGCAACTTAAAGGCTGAAAGGATGAATTCACCACAGTCCCAAAAGCTTACCGTTGGCTCAAGAGTGAGCAGGTAGACTATAGTGGAAAAGATAAATACGAACCATCCGGTAAGGTTATTCCAGCGACGGTAGTTTCCCCATATTGAATCCATAAAATGAATTGTTTTTGTTTAATTTTCTGAACAAAGAACGTAAAAAAAATTTATATGCGCTTATTTACAATTCTAATTAACATCTCTTTAACTTAACATAAAACCAAAATCTTTTGGTAATCTTATCCCTGCATCCATCTGCTCAGTAAGCAATTTTGGTTTCCAGTGCATCCCACTTCCTGAAAACCTCTTTCCCACCTAAATCAGTCAACCTGATAAATGAGATCTTTCTTATTGAAGGATCAAGCATTATCTCGTTATAAATCAACTTGTCACTGAATCCTGCCATCTCAGCATCGGTACGATCGCATGAGTAAACAACCTTTTTTATTCCTGACCAATAAATTGCCCCAAGGCACATGGGGCATGGTTCACAGGAAGAATATAACGTACATTCGTTCAGTTCGTGTGAATGTAAGACGGCTGAAGCCTGTCGGATTGCAAGTATTTCAGCATGAGCTGTCGGATCGTTATTCAGAACTACTCTGTTAAAAGCTTCAGAGATTATTTTATCATCTTTCACTATGACGGCGCCAAAGGGTCCCCCTCTATTTTCTATTCCTTTCGATGCTATTTCAATTGATCTGAGAAGAAATAATTTATCGTTTTTCATAAGACATGCCTATTTTTTCCCGGGATTTTACCCCCTTTCTTAATTTCCCCCAAGGGGGAAAAGATTCAATCAGAGGCCTTCCCCTGTGTCGGAAAGTTATTTAATCTAAGCTGTAAAAATAAACTACTTTAGCATAACAAAAATAAAATCTATACAGATTTCTTTTTTTTTAGGAAATATGTTGTATTTTTGCAGACCCCAAAATAATGGGGTAATTACATTAAATATAAGTATATCAATTAAAAAATCATAACTAGTGAACACCTTAAGTTATAAAACAGTCTCAGCAAATAAAGCTACAGTAAACAAGGAGTGGATAATTATTGATGCTGAAGGCAAGGTTCTTGGAAGACTTGCATCGGTTGTTGCCTTCATGCTGAGAGGAAAGCACAAAACCGACTTTACTCCTCACGTTGATTGTGGCGACAATGTAATTGTTATCAATGCAGAAAAAATCAGTTTGACTGGTGAAAAATGGTCAGATAAGGTATATGTCAGGCATACCGGTTACCCGGGAGGTCAAAGATTTACAACTGCTGAAGCGCTGATGAAAAAGAATCCCATCGGATTGGTCGAGAAAGCTGTGAAGGGCATGTTGCCTAAGAACAGGCTTGGAAGTGCACTTTACAGAAATTTGCATGTTTATGCCGGATCAGAACATCTGCATGAAGCACAGAAACCCAAAAAATTTGAACTTTAAAATACTTTAAGCAAAAGATGGAAACAATCAATGCTCTTGGAAGAAGGAAGGCAGCCGTAGCACGCGTATATTTAAGCGATGGCAAAGGTAAAATTACTGTAAATGGACGGGATTATAAGGAATATTTTGGCGCTGAAACACTTCAGTATGTAGTTACACAGCCACTGGTTCTTTTGAATGTTGTTGACAAGTATGATATCAATGTCAATCTTGATGGTGGTGGAGTAAAAGGACAGGCTGAAGCACTACGTCATGGAATTACAAGAGCTCTTATCATTATTGATGCTGAATGCAAATCGAAGCTTAAAGCTGAAGGATTTGTCACACGCGACCCGCGTGAAGTTGAGAGGAAAAAGCCTGGTCAGCCAAAAGCGCGCAGGAGATTCCAGTTCAGTAAACGTTAGAAATTAATATGTCAGTCGTTATAGATGCAAGTTTAGTATCTAAATTGTAAAGACTCCCGCTTTGTGGGACTACTTTGCAATTGATTGGAAGAATGTAAACTTAAAAACCAAAAAAATGCCAAGAACAAATTTCAAAGAATTACTTGATGCAGGTGTGCATTTCGGACACCTTAAAAGAAAATGGAATCCGGCTATGGCTCCCTATATATTTATGGAGCGTAATGGTATTCACATCATTGATCTTGAGAAGACAGTATTAAAAATTGAGGAGGCAGCTTCAGCAATTAAACATATTGCCAAATCAGGTAAGAAAGTACTATTTGTAGCAACAAAAAAACAGGCGAAAGAGATAGTTGCCGAAAAAGTTAAAGCTGTTAATATGCCTTATGTTACAGAACGTTGGCCAGGGGGTATGCTTACTAACTTCCCGACTATCCGTAAGGCAGTTAAAAAAATGTCATCAATTGACAAAATGGCTACTGACGGAACCTTTTTAAATCTTTCAAAACGTGAGAGATTACAGGTTACCAGACAGAGAGCCAAGCTTGAAAAAACTCTTGGCAGCATAATAGACCTTACCAGACTACCATCAGCGCTCTTTATTGTTGATGTTACTAAAGAACATATTGCTGTTAAAGAAGCTAAAAGACTTGGAATTCCGGTTTTTGCTATGGTTGACACCAATTCAGACCCCTCAGATATCGAATTCCCCATTCCTGCTAATGATGATGCATCGAAGTCTATCTCATTAATAATAGGAATCCTTTGCCAGGCAATTGAAGAAGGCCTTAATGAAAGAAAACTTGAAAAAGACAAAGAACCTCAGCAGAAAGACAAAAAAGTAATGAGGCGTGAACTTGAAACCAAAGATATTCCTGCCGCTATTATAGAGGCAATTGTTGCAGAAGAGGAAGAGGTTGATGTTGATGATGATATTGCTGAAGATACTGATGATGATGAAGAAATCATTAAAGTAGTTGACGAGGCTGAAGAATAATTGTAGAAAATAATATTTGTAACTTTTAAAGATATTTCTATGGCTACTATAAATGCTGCTGATGTTGCTAAATTAAGAAGAGTTACTTTAGCAGGGATGATGGACTGTAAAAAGGCTCTTGAAGAATCCGAAGGTAACTTTGATAAAGCAATTGAAATAATACGTAAAAAAGGACAGGCAGTTGCTAACAAACGTGCCGATAAAGAAGCCTCTGAAGGTGTTGTCTTATCAAAAGTATCTGCCGATGGAAAGGTTGGAGTAATAATGGTTCTCAACAGCGAAACGGACTTTGTTGCAAAGAATTCGGACTTCATGGCTCTGGCGAACAAAGTACTTGATATTGCAGTTAATAAGAAACCTGCAAATCTTGATGAACTCAAATCACTTCCAATGGATGGTGGCAAAGTTGGCGAAAAGGTTATTGAGTACGTTGGAATTATTGGGGAGAAGCTTGATCTTTCTTATTTTGATAAAATCGAAGCTGCCCATGTTCAGGCATATATTCATCCGGGAAACAGATTAGCTACATTGGTTGGTTTCACCAAAGCAGGAGTTGATGCCCAGGTTTATAAAGATATCGCCATGCAGATCGCTGCTATGAACCCGGTTGCAATTGACAAGGATTTTGTTTCGGAAACTGTTATTGCCCAGGAAATTGAAATTGGTAAGGAACAGGCAAGACGTGATGGGAAACCTGAGGAGATGCTTGAGAAAATTGCACAGGGGAAACTCGCTAAATTCTTTAAAGAGAATACACTTCTTAACCAGGATTTTGTGAAAGATAACAAGAAGACAATCAGACAGTATCTTACATCTGTAAATAAGGATCTTACAGTAACGGAATTCAAACGCTTTACACTTAACTTATAAAACGTAGGTTCATAATTCAATATCAGGTGGCGCTTCAAGGCGCCACTTTTTTTGCTCCTACTCCTTCTTTCGTTTTGCACGCCAGCCTTACTTTAATCCCGACGAACTCACCCCCATCTTTTCCCCCTCTCTACTTCGTCTACCCTTCATATACATCTTTAATTGAGGTTGACTTTATCAGTATTAACCTCCAATGTCATAATATTTATAATTACTGTCTATAAGGATATGATTACCTACGGTGAGCTCGTATTCTGCCAGGTTCTTCACTTCGTTCTGAATAATACGGTTTCCTCATAGCAGCAGTGAATGTGAGCAGGAGATTCCTCGCTTCGCTGCTAATGACAAAACTTTCAGAAGTACCATAATGGGATAAGGAGATTCCTCGCTGACGCTCGGAATGACATGGAATTTAGGTGGTTACTGGGGTGAAGAAGTGGCGATTCGCAGATGTAACTTTATAAAATGATAACAGGTGTCTCGAATCGCCACTTCTTCACCCCTTATGCTCCTCAACAGCGCTGTCATCCCGAGTCCCTATACAATTTTGCACACCAAGTATTATGACAACTGAAAATACACTAAATTTGGAGTACTTTACACAGTTTGACCGAGCTCTCGACTAGTGCAAATTGCCTGTTCCCGAGTATGGTTCCGGAAGAT
>JANYIW010000233.1 GCA_025358645.1 Bacteroidales bacterium | reverse complement strand
AGCTATTTTCCAAAATATCCCGACAAAATTGAGGTTTTTGTATGGCCCACGAGATTTTCGAGCTCTTCCATAGAGGCGTCTTTTATTTTTTCAACCGATTCAAAATGTTTAAGCAAAATCTCTTTTGTCCTGGGTCCGATTCCCCTTATCTGATCCAGATCTGATTTTATCATTTCCGAAGAGCGTTTGTCGCGATGAAAATTTATCCCAAATCTATGAGCTTCATTTCTTAAATGTTGTATAATTTTCAGACTTATTGAATTTTTATCCAGATAAATTGGTACACTATCTCCGGGAAAATAAATTTCTTCCAGTTTTTTTGCAATTCCAATCACGGTAACCTTATCCCTTAAACCTAATTTATCAATGCTTTTCATAGCCGATGAAAGCTGCCCTTTTCCTCCATCAATTATAATTAGCTGAGGCAGCTTTTGATTCTCCTCGATCATCCTTTTGTAACGCCTGTAAACTATTTCCTCCATTGAAGCGAAATCATCAGGACCAGTTACTGTTTTAATGTTAAAATGGCGATAATCACTTTTACTCGGTCTGGCATTTCTAAATACAACACAGGCTGCAACCGGATTCGTTCCCATTATATTAGAATTATCAAAACACTCTATATGTACCGGAAGGTCAGCCATGTGAAGGTCATTCTTTAACTTTTCCAGGTTTTTGCCTGTTCGTACCTGAGGGGAATGTTCCATCCTCTTCTTCTTCTGTTCCAGTTTATAGTAAATGGCATTACGTTCCGCGAGTTCGAGAAGTTTTTGTTTCTCACCTGCCTTAGGTACGGTATATTTAATTTTATCCAGAAGAATGTCTGGTTTGAACGGTAATATTATTTCAGGGGAATCGCTAAAAAGTCTCTGTCTGATTTCTGTTATGGCAAAACTAAGAATAGATTCCTTTTCTTCATCAGCCCTGATCTTAAGTTCTACTGTAAGTGCCTGTATTACTGCGCCTTGAACCACTTTCAAGTAGTTAACATAAGCATTATCAGACTCCTGGGTAATAGCGAAAACATCTACGTTTTTAATTGTGTTACTTACTACAGTTGACCGACTTCTGAATTTTGACAGGAGCTCAATCTTCTCTTTAACTGACTGAGCTTCTTCAAACCGGAGTTCTGCAGAATATTTTGCCATCGTCTTTTTCAGATAGTCAATTACAGTTGAGATATTTCCCTTTAAGATATCCCTGATCTGTTCAATATTCTCGTGATATTCAGTATCTGTCTGATTGCCTATACATGGCGCTTTGCAATTACCTAAATGATATTCCAGACACACTTTAAACTTTCCGGCTTCAATATTTGATTTTGTCAGATTATGAGTACAGGTTCTTAACTTATAGATCTGCCGGATAAAGCTAATTAAAGTTTTTACCATCAGTCCCGATGTATATGGCCCAAAATAAAATGAACCATCTCTGACAGGATTTCTGGTACTGAAGACACGCGGGAAAGGCTCATTTTTAATACAGATCCATGGAAATGTTTTATCATCCTTCAGAAGGATATTATACCTGGGCTGATGTTTTTTGATAAGGTTATTCTCAAGCAAAAGAGCGTCTGATTCATTATCCACAACAATATGCCGGATATCAGATGTCTTTCTGAGAAGGGCAATCGTCTTCCCTGATTGGTTTTTAGAGAAGTATGAGGTTATTCTTTTCTTCAGGTTTTTAGCTTTGCCAATATATATTATAATCCCGCCAGAATCAAAAAACTGGTATATTCCGGGATTATCAGGAATCAGAGAAAGAATTGATTTAAATTTTGCCTCAGCTGCCATGAAGAGAAAAATATTTATTCAAAGATAATGATTGTTATAATTTGTCAGACCCCCTCTTCCATCGGGCTACTCTTTTACACATCTTGTTAAACTAGTTTTCTCTCTCTTTGCAGAGGCCTCACAAACAGAGTGTTAATAAAATTATTTTATAATGGGTACAAGAGATTACTTTCGTTGAGCTGGCATGTAGACTTCGCTACTAACAATAAAACTTTCAGGAGTACCATAATGGGATAATGAGATCCCTCGCTGGCGCTACTAATGACAACGCTGTTGAGGAGCATAGGGGGTGAAGAAGTGGCGATTCGAAGATGTAACTTTACAAAATGATAACAGATGTCGCGAATCGCCACTTCTTCACCCCAGTAACCACCTAATTTCCATGTCATCCCGAGTCCCTATACAATTTTGCACACCAAGTATTATGACAACTGAAAATACACTAAATTTGGAGTACTTTACACAGTTTGACCGAGCTCTCGACTAGTGCAAATTGCCTGTTCCCGAGTATGGTTCCGGAAGAT
>JANYIW010000197.1 GCA_025358645.1 Bacteroidales bacterium | reverse complement strand
TGAAACTGTTTCGAAAATTTTAACTGATTCATCTATCACGTGATTTCGCCAAATTTGACTTTCAGGATATCGTTTGTGATTGGTTGTTTCTTAGGATCCATAAAACACCAGGTATGCTCGGTTCCCAGAATGACATTTCTCCACGCCTCTTCAAAGCCGGAAACGGGGGCAGCCTCTCCAGGATGGAGCATTGACCAAAGTGTTTCGGTCTGGATCAGTCTTTCTTTTGAAGAACGGTTCATCCCTGTCTGTCTGGCGGCAGTCCCTAGTCCGTCGGTCCAGTATTCAGTAAAATCACCCTTAAGAACAGGGAGCTGATCTCCATATTTCTGTTCAAAAGTGCGCATGATATCTGTAGCACTTGCTATTATCAAATGAGGAAAAGCATACTCTTCATTCCAGCTTTTTACTGCATCAGGAAGGTCAGCATCAATAGGTGTATTGTCGGCCATTGCCCACGACATTGCAAAAATATTGTAAGGGTAATAGTCTGATTTTTCCAGTTCCGGAAGTTTAGTTGCCAGATATTTATCGATAAAATTATCACGTGGGTTATCGGTTTTTACAATCTGGATTAATTTTGCAGGGTCGGTTTGTCCGGCCATCAACGGCCAGTAGGCAAAACCTTTTGCTACTGCTCCGGGGTTATAACTCCCAGGCTGCAGGAATAAGATTTTTGATTTCCCGTCAGGACCAAGCCACCAGAATGGTCTGAAACTAAGGTCTGTAGAAAGTCCTACCCTATCAGATCCATTGTTCATTGCAAAACAGTATTTTATTCCAAGTTTTTCTGCTACCGGAACAATACCCCAGGACATTCCCGGTATATCCACCTGTACAAGAGTTTCAATCTGAGTTCCGGTAAGTTTCTCCATCACCTTACTCTGGTGAAAAAATTCAAATAGCTCCTCATCTGCAGATGAGCTGGTGTTAGTATGAATGTATCCGGCATCAAGGCAAAGGTATCCTTTCTGTACAGCTTCAATGATCTGTTGTTTTTCCTCTGGGGTTGCATTTTTAAGATATCTTTCTACAGGCCACAAGACTTCAGGGTTCCAAAGATAACGGGCACCATCGGGATAGCTTACTGTTTTCTTTGCAAGTTCTATACCATTGATAAGATTACGTTTATGAATAATCTCAACATTCTCCTGTGTATTGGTATAACCAATATCGACATGCGAATGCGGGTAGATGTAAACTGTCCATTGACGTTTTGCAGGAACGTTTACAGAAGCGTATATCTTATATTTTTCATTTCTGAGTATGAACTTAGCAATGCATGCTTCATCTACACCTGCCCCAGATGGAAGCAGAACAGAGTATTTGCTAATACCTTCTTTTGCTTCTAATGGTATAAATTCCTTTTCCCCTAAACCTTCCAGTTCAATTGTACCTTCTCCTGAAAATTTACTGCCCTTAAAATTCAACAAAATTTCTCTTCCCGGTTTCCCATCCTTACGGTGAAGATAGACTGGTTGAACAACACATTCCATAGAATCAGGAAACGATTTGATAGATTTAAAAGCTGAAACTGTTTTAGATTTATTCTCTTGACTATTTTTAGCAGCAAAAGAAGGGGTATTTAGAAACATAATTAACCATATTCCTGAAATGATTGAAAGAAAAAATCTATTATTCATAATTTTTTACTATTTATAATTCAATGTCGTTTAGTTAAGAATTTTGTTATAATCGCTTGTAGTTCATCGAATAAGGCCGTTTTTGCTTAATTTTTCTTGATACTTTTCTTCCAGGCCTGATGATTTCACGGGTTTTTTCCACGATATCATCGAAGGCTTCCAGAGCTTTCTTATATTGTTTTTTTATCATTACACTTATCAGAATATCCTGAGTCATTGAAAGAGCGTTTGTTCTATTGATTTTTTGATCATGCACCCTTTCTTTATCGGCTTTGTACTCATTTGTGACTTTCTCTTCAATCGGGTGCGCATATGCCGCACAGAGAGTCATCAAAAATACTTTTGCAAAAAAATCTTGCTTTACAGCTATTGCTGTTTTGCCAGAGAAATTTTCAAGCTCTATCCTGCTCTTGAGCAACTTATAGGCCTCCTCTTCATTCCAACGGTAATGATAAAGCGAATCAAATTCAACATATTCATACTTTTCCATGTCAGTTAACGAGGTGCACAAAATCTCCTTTTCGCCCGTTTCTAACTCTATTTTAATCAAACGGCAGGTTATTGTTTGATCCATTATATCAGGATAATCTGCCAATTTCTTACGATCTTTCTTTGGAAGACTAAAAGTAACGATTCGCTCTTGATCAGTACTTTCTGTAAACTCTTTTACTGTAAGCCACCAATCTTCTTTCATCCTTACACAAAACTCAACACCGCGAGCCTTCAGCAGAAAAAGAAGCCAGACACAGGGATATCCCCGGTCAAGTAATAAGATATCGCCTGCTTTTGTTTTGTCGATGTGTTTCATCAAAAGATCGCGTTCACTACTGGAATAGGGTGCAATCTCAGCATCTATCGTTATTTGATTTAGCACATCGTACAACATTGAGGCCATTGCCAGCGATCGTGGACTGTCAGCCTTTGGACCAAAACTATGTTGACCAAATTCTTTTACTACACTGGGATGATTAGGCAATACCAATCGGGAACCATCAACAGCTAAAACCCGAAGATCATACCAAATGTAATATTCAACTCTTTCATAGAAGGTATTGCAAGCTACTTCATTTAACCGCTTGAATGCCCATGGATTCAACTTAGCTCGTGCTTGGGAAAGAGCACCTTTAGTGACTTCCCTAATATTGAAATCATCATTTTTGACCACCTTAAAAAAACGGTCTAACTCGCGCTGTATGGAACTTTTAAAGATGATGATGATTACGATTAAATTCTTAAATGTTAGTTTTCTATCTCTTGTGAATACCCCCTTAGGGCCATTTTTTGAATGACCCTTAAATTCTTCATTTTCAAGTTCATAAGCTAAATTATTAGATAAAATTTCACGATAGTCTTCTATTTGGTTGATAATTGAGGTCACCCCCTTATACCCTACAAGATAAAAATTTATCCGATAACTACAAACTTTTCAAAGAACTATTTTAACTATATTTACAGTAAAATCAAGCCTTTCAGAAGATTCCCTTAACTAAACGACATTGA
>JANYIW010000187.1 GCA_025358645.1 Bacteroidales bacterium | reverse complement strand
GGATAATCAAAACGAATGATCCCTGTTATATCAGCAGTACATTCTTTTATGAGTTTGCCATTTATGAAAAGCTTATATACTTCTGTTGCTTTAAGGTTGCACAATTCATGATGAATATTGTTCTTCAGTCCTTTACCTGTAACTTCCCAGTTGATGTTATCTTTTCCCCAGCTAAGGATATCAATGGAACAGGGCTGTTTGTCTGAAATCTTTAATGAACATTGATTATTATTCCCATTAAAATATTCGAGTTCATTCCCATTAAAATTTACACCAAAAGGATGCTCATTGAAAACAGAAAAATTATTTACACTTATGGAATATTTTCCCTTTGAGAGTCCGATTACATAATTCTGATTACGCAACCAATATTTTAATTGTGTGCCATTTAGTTCAGCTGTCAGATGAGGTTCAAGGTACAACCTGTTATACTGGGGGCGTATGCCATAAATATTACGATATAACCCAACTACGGCCATTATGTTATTGGATAAGATGTCATCCCCTCCTCCGGATTGTTTGAGTCTGGAATAACGCTGGTAGGCTAAACCGTCCGACTCATATTGGTTGATGACATTTCGAATGTATTTTAAAGCAATTTCCGGATGCTTATCAGCGTAACAACGTGTTCCAAGTTCAGCCCAGGCCAAAAACAGATCGCCATTTTCATAATTCGGATAGGGATAATTCACATTTTTCAAACCTACGCCTTCTTCGTATGGGAAAAAACACGAAGGCCAAATGAACAGCTTTTCTTTTTGCATCAGTTCTTCCATCTGGCTCAGAATTGCATCCTTTCGAACCGGATCATCGCAGATGCCATAGCCGATGGCAAGAAAGTTTACCATACTAACGAGATTGTTTCCAAATATAGATCCGTCTTTCTCATGCCAATAAACATACCATTTTTTATCAGGGTTCCAGAAACCGCCATCGGCTACGTTTTTATTATAAGTTGTTTTTAATTTTAAAGCAAGGTCCTGATATTTTTCAGACATCTTTTTATCACCCAGCAATTTTTCTAAATCTGACCATAGTATCAATGCCCTGTACATGTATGCATTGATACTGGCCACCTCATATGATGCCCATACAACATCCATCCAATCAGTTCCCTTCTGCTCTTTATAAGTTTTTTGAACTACTTCATAGAGTCCATTGCCATCGGAATCTCTTTTAATCATATAATCGAGTACTTTTTCGCAAGCAGTTTTGAATTGACGAAGCCAGACAATATCGCCTGTCATGTCAAATTGTTCCGCAACATCAATGGCATAAGCAGGTTGAGAGTCGAGCATGTATCCCCACTGGCATTCATAGAAGCCATTTGCCTGGTAAGTATTGGGCATTGCGTCAGATGAAAAATAGTGCCAGCGTGGTAATACCCTTCCATCAGGCATTATGGCTTGTTCTCTCGCATATTCAAGTGTTTCAGAGAATCCGTTGATGAAATCCGGCGAATTGATAGCAAGTCCGAACAGGGCTAGCCATGGCTCCTGTAATACGGCAAATCCGGTTCGCCATCCGTTCGATCCATAAAGATTTTTATCTACTACTCCATATCTGCCAATTGTGTTGAGCATTTCATTAACAGACTTCTCATTAATTCCTTTTAATTCTCCCCGGTCGTATTCCTGATCATAAGAGAAGGCTTGAAGTGTGTAGTTAATGCTGATACCAGACTTGCTGATTATGATAGGAGCAAAAACGTTTTTACCTGTTTTGAGAAACCGCTGCAATCCGTATCTTGTATTTATTGGATCCTTTGATGAGCATTGAACAACTGACAATACATTATTACTTTGATGGCTGAATGTGACAGTTCTGAAAGTTTTATTATCGTCATCAGGCGTGATTCTCAGACAATTATTATTGGATCTGTTCCAGAAAGTTAAAGCAGCTGCATGTGCTCCATAGGTTTCACCGGGATTACTGAGAAAACGGTTCCAGGCAACTCCTCCATTATCGAGCATCGTACCATCCCATGTTTCCATGGAATTAAATTGCCAGCAGGGAAAATAATTTTCATCAATGATCCCATTATTTAAATATTGCCTTTTGATCTGCCATTGGA
>JANYIW010000185.1 GCA_025358645.1 Bacteroidales bacterium | reverse complement strand
AATCAAAGAAATGCCATACTTGCTTGCAATCTTCGGAGCTAAATTTTTCTGCCCAAGAATAAAGGTTTGAAATGGGTGAAATATGTTTTCAATCGATAATTTTGTCAACAGCTTCATTATTTTGCCGTTTCTGTTAAAAGATAAATTATCAAAACCGCTGTCAATCCAGTTTTTAAAGTTTTTATATCCATAATCCGTATAAAGAATAGGCGGCCAGGTACAGGTCAGCGGATGCATCCCGTATTTATATTTCAAGACATGTGCCTGGAAGGCACTGTCTTTACCACCGCTTCCAGGAACAAGACAGTCATAACTGCCATCTTTGCTTCTGTGTTTATCTAACAACTGGAGTAATTCCTTTTCTCTTTTTTCCCAGTCAATCAACTCTTTTACATCAGCAGTCTTGCATGCATCGCAGACACCTTCCTCATCAAGATTCAGAGTAGTTTTCTTGCTTTCAATGGTATGTTTGAATTCGATAGCAGAAACAGGTCTCTGATTACTCATTACACATTTTTTACAGAATTTTACATTCTGTGGAAGTCCATAATATGCTTCCGGTTCATTTTGACTCATAAACAATGTTATTTAAGATTAACTTAAGTTGCTAGTTATTGTTTGTTGTAAAAAAATGTAAAATATTGTAAATCAATTAAATATGTTGATAAGTAATGTTAATATGTTGATATTCAAATACATATAAATTAGGTATAATTAATAAAATCCTCCAGGTTTAAGTCGCCAAACATTATAACCTGAAGGATATGATAGAAAAATTTATTGCAATTTACGTTTTTATTGATGATATCATGATAGAAATTGGTCATAAAGAACCTGTTAACCGTAATTCTTCTGATTCCGAGTTGATTGCAGTTGCCCTGGTCGCTGCTAAGTATTTCCATGGTAATATCGATCATGCTATTAGTTTTGTTAAATCTA
The DNA here is from genome assembly GCA_025358645.1 of Bacteroidales bacterium. Lineage (GTDB taxonomy): Bacteria > Bacteroidota > Bacteroidia > Bacteroidales > VadinHA17 > LD21. Next base: position 5,650 of record JANYIW010000185.1, on the reverse strand, counting down.
CTAACCTTATTCCTGGAATGCTCAGTAAGAGTCGTTTTAACCGGCGAATACACTCAATCTTCGAGTTGATTGTGGATCTGTTTTTAAATACTGCTGACATTATCAAAAGATTAAACATCTCGTCCGAATATATTATTGACAGTTTTCCTGTAGCTACATGTGAAAACATTCGTATCTGTCGATCCAAGCTCATTAAAGGTGAACAATACCGGGGCTATAAACCTTCTATGAGAAAATATTTCTATGGGTTTACAGTTCAGGTAATTACAACCGTTGATGGAATACCGGTTGAATTTGCAATGCATCCTGGATGTTATCACGACATTGATGGGATGAAAAATATGTTCTTTGATCTGCCGAAGAACAGCATTGTATATGGTGATAGCGCATATACTGATTACTACAATGAGCAAGTATGCAGTGAGGCAGCAGATATAAATTTGATGATTGCCAGAAAAAGCAACACCAAGCTGCCTCATGAACCATGGCAGAGTTTTTTGATCTCCAATTCCAGAAAAAGAATCGAGACTACATTCAATCAGATATCCAGTATGTTGCCAAAGCGCATTCATGCAGTTACAGTAGATGGATTTTTGATGAAAGTGATTCTCTTTATATTCGTTTTTACCATAAATGAAAAGTTCTTATAAGTAGCAACTTGAATTAAGATTATTCATTTCCGCCCATTTGCTGTAAATTTTCAACCCTTCAAATGCACTCTTCTCGGGATGAAACTGACATGCAAATATGTTATTTTTTAAAATACTGGAAGTGTAGATCTGACCATCATACTTTGTCTGGGACAGTCCTACCGGTTCCTCCGGTACAACGTAAAACGAATGAACAAAATACATGAATTCCCCATCTTTAATCTGCGCTAAAGGAGTGTTATCCCACGATCTTCCATCTGTTTTATATATCCGGTTCCATGAGATCTGCGGAACCTTTCTTGTATCGCCATCCTTATTAAAATTAAGGAATCTTTTTACGCTACCTTTTATTAATCCCAGTCCTTTTGTGTGGCCAAACTCCTCACTTTCAGTAAATAATAACTGAAGACCTAAACAGATACCGAGAAATGGTTTTCCTGCATTTACAAAATCTATTATCGGATGGATGAGTTTCAGAGTCTCCAGATTATTCATTGCATCACCAAATGCGCCAACACCCGGAAGAACCAGGGCATCTGCAGATTCTAATTCGCCTGCATCCGATGTTATTTTTACGTTGAGTCCGAAATTGGTAAGGGCCTGATTAACACTGAACAGGTTACCTAATTTATAATCAACAATCAGTATTTTTTTATCTGTATTAGCCATTTTAAAGTCTGGTTGAGATATTTGCATTTATTAATGCCGTTCTGATTTCTTTAAGAGTGCAGGGAGTAATTTTTTTTGGTATTTTACCACTATTCAGAAAAGAAATATTTCCCTCTTTTAAAAAATCTGATGAATTATTTATAAATGACTGCATTATAGAATAATGCAACAAAGACGCAATGGACACAGCATCTGCTTTCCCATGAAGAATAGCATTCACTATGTTCTCAGGACTGCTGGCACCGCCATGAGCGATTACCGGAACCGAGACAGCTTCGCTAACTGACCTGATCAGATCCAGATCATACCCTTCGCCGGTGCCTTCCTTATCTACAGAGGTGATCACTATTTCCCCTGCCCCAAGCTCCTCTGCTCTTTTGGCCCAGGCAACAACTTCCAATCCTGTATATTCACGTCCGTTATCCATAAAAGCAAGATACCTGCCATCCGAATTCTTTATCGCTTCAATAGCTATCACAATGGTTGATGAGCCAAATTTAAGTGATGCCTCCCGTATAAAATGAGGATTTTTTATGGCTGCTGTGTTTATTGCAACTTTATCGGCACCGGCTCTCAGGACATTCCGGATATCATCGATCGTCCTCAGCCCGCCTCCAACGGTCAAAGGTATGAAAATCTCTTTGGCAGTTTTAGTAATTATATCATGGAGGCTGTTTCTATCATATAAGCTGGCTACTGTATCCTGGAAAAAAAGCTCATCGGCTCCGTTATCATAATAAAACCTGGCGAAGTCCTCCGGCTTACCTAAAACACGCAATCCTTCCAGATGAATCCCTTTTACCAGATTCGGTCCTTTAATGTCAAGCCTCGGAATTACTCTTATTGTCTTCATCCTAAAGATTATGGTACTTAAAACTTTTTAAAATTACGGGCAATTATAAATTCTGCGAATAGCAAATCGGAAGGTGTATCAATATCGACAGAGCTGAATTCATCCATTACATGCTTTTTAACTCTGGTAAAAGCATTCATTGCTTTTTTGTAAAGAGATTCGACCCGGATAATATATATAGCACCATTATATTCATAAATTTTTGGACAATCCTGACGACGGGTAAAATTTCCTTCTTTAGATTTCACCAGATTCCCGTTTTCATCTTCTTCAAACAAATTGAAATATGGATTTGCTTTTGATTCACTAACGGAAACTACCATGTCCAGATTATCCTGCCAGAGGGAATAAGCATCCATTATGTGTTTCGAATTTCTGAAGGGACTGGTTGGCTGCAGAAGAATAATTTTATCGAAAGATCTATGTAAAATATTTTTATAATAGTCTAAGGCATGTATGATCACATCTTGTGAGCTTGCAGTATCACTTGCTAATATTGCCGGGCGTATAAACTTAACTTTCAGACCATAATCCTCTGCGGTTTTTATTATTTCCGGGTCGTCCGAACTGAGACAAATATTATCATCTCCTGTTACTCCTCTGGCAGCATCAATAGTATAATTAATTACAGGTTTTCCTCCGAGAGGTAAAATGTTTTTTCTCGGTAATCCCTTTGAGCCACCCCTCGCCGGTATTACAAAAAGACTGTCAGTTATTCCCATTTTTCAGATGTTTGACAATTTCCTGTGCATTATTATAGTCCTGAGTTTTGCCGATGTCAATCCAGTAGCCAATAATTGGATTGTGAATAATTTTTAAATTTTCTTTTATGACAATCTCCATCAGGTCGGTAATATTAAAAAAAGTATTCTTCGGTATCATATCAATGAGCTCACGCTTAAAAATATAGATTCCCGCATTCGCATATTTTGTATAGGTCGGCTTTTCAACAAATCCGTTCACCTGCTGATCTTCTCCATCGAGGATGGCATAGGGAACATTGATTGTATAGGGTATTGAAGCCACACCCATAACAGCATTTTGTTCAGTAACATTCAGAAACAGATCCTCAAGATCCACATCAGTAAAGAGATCACTGTTCATCAGGAGAATATAATCCGTTTCAAACTTTTCCACAAGTGCCAGGGCACCGGCAGTTCCCAGTGGATTATCTTCCCAGATATATTTTATCCTTATGTCTTTGTTATCACCGTTTCCGAAATAATCAACAATCTGCTGACCGAGATACTTTACTGAGATATAAATATTTCCTATTCCATACGAGATTACTCTGTCAATGTTGTACTCAATAATGGGTTTCCCTCCAAGCGGCAACATTGGTTTTGGAGTTTTGTCTGTCAATGGCCGGAGTCGTTCACCTCTGCCACCGGCCATGATTACACATTCGAGTGGCAGGATATTTATCTTATTCTGAAGATCATAAATTTTCATTATATGCATTCCATCATCAAGCAAAGGAAGCAGCCGTATATCATTACTCCTGATCTGCTTTACATTTCTGACAGTATAACCTTTCTGAATAAAGCTGAATCTGGTCGACATAAATTTACCTGCCTGATCCTCCAGTGTAAGGCCGCTTATAAGTTTTCTTCTTATATCTCCGTCAGTAAGGGTTCCAACCATTTTGTTATTTTTATCCACAACAAATAATGTCAGACTGGAATGACCCTCATTTATTTTCCTGAGTGCCTCAATAATAGAAGCATCATCATTAATTATATTATTCTGAAAACTCTTCATTTAGGATATTATAAAATCTTTTTTTAACGAGATCATTCAGATTAGCATTTTTTATTTTGCTTAAAATTTCAAAAGCAGTATTCTTCTTATAATATGGATTAGCAATATTATCTGAATTCTTTTTGAATTCAGGAGAAAGCAGCATTATCAGTTTTTTTCTGATAACATCAGATTCAGCCGGGCAGTTTATTACTGATCCGGCCCTCAGTCTGCCTTTCTGCCGATCTCCTATATCAAGAGTCGGAATGCCGAAAGAAGGAACTTCGATGATTCCGCTCGATGAATTTCCAACTACAGCATTGATGTACTGCAAGACCGATAAATACCTTATCTGACCTAAAGAGGGAAATGAAATTGATCTGTTACTGTTCTTTTCAACGAAGTCATTAATCATTTTAATAATTATCCGGCCATTAGTGTCGGAATTGGGTAAAGTAAAAATAATCTGCAGGTCAGCTATAGATTCCAGAGCCGCAAGTAAACTCTTCATCTGCGTTTCAGGGGATTCATTATCGAGAGTTGCCGGATGAAATGTAACTAAAACACATTTATTCGTAATTTTAAAACCCAGGCTTCCTTCTAATTCCTCTTTTGACAACAGCTTGATATGCTTAATATTATCAAGTCCAATTGCTCCTACATTAAATACCCGGTCAGGGTCTTCACCTAATTGGATCACCCTATTGCGATGATCATCTGATGAGGTAAAGTGGAGATGACTCATCTTCGTTATAGCATGTCTCATTGAATCATCATAAGCTCCTTCAGTAACTTCCCCGCCATGCAAATGAGCTACAGGGATCCTGAATAGCAAGGCAGTTGTCACTGCAGCCAATATCTCATACCGATCGCCGAGTACAACAAGCAAATCGGGTCTTAGTTCCTCAAATGAATCAGCAAATCCAAGCACAGCCAGACCTACTGATTTTGCCGTCGCATTGGCAGTATCTGAAGAAAGTAACATATTTACCTTCTTATCTATGTGGAACCCATCTTTCTCAATCTCCCGGTAAGTCAGACCAAAGTCCTTAGAAAGATGCATATTAGTGACAATAATCTGCAGGCTTAGTTCCGGATCATCCTGAATAAGATTCATCAGCCGGCTCAGTAGTCCGTATTCTGCCCTGCTTCCTGTAACAACACAAACCTTTCTCATTTTTCTATTTGATCATCTGGTTGATAATCTCTTTTTGCAATAGTACCGATAAGCTCGTCCCAAAGCATCGGAGATATTCCATCACCAGGTCGTTTAGCGGTAATATTCATTATTGAAAATAATTCGCCTTTGCTTATCTGTTTTGAAGCCACTATACTTTTGCGGGCTGCAACCTTGTTTTTAATCTCACTTGATGCGGGTGTTTTTATTCCATTTCCGAGTGCCCTTTCAATTTTGCGAATGCCTTCAATCATCAATTTAAGTTCGGGGGGTTCCAATGAGGCTCTGTGATCGGGTCCTTCCATTTCTCTGCTGAGAGTAAAGTGCTTCTCAATTATTGAAGCACCCATTGCCACTGCAGCCAGAGGAACTTCAATTCCCTCAGTATGATCACTATATCCGAATTTTACTTTAAATGCTTGTCCGATTGTCACCATAGCGCTCAGATTGATCTCGTCAATAGGTGCAGGATACTCGGTTGTACAGTGCAGAACAGTGATCTTATTCCTGTTTGTTCCTGATTTCTCAAGTACAAAAATTGCAGATTCAATCTCACCTAAT
>JANYIW010000079.1 GCA_025358645.1 Bacteroidales bacterium | reverse complement strand
CTGTTTGCCTGGATTAAATGTTGGAAGTGTTTTAACAACTCTGACTGCTTCTGCATCAAGTTCAGGTGCAACACCTTTTAGGACGCTTACAAGGCTAACGCCACCTTTAGCAGTCACACAGAACCTTATAATAACTCTTCCCTGAATATTTTGTGATTTAGAAGCTTCAGGATAAATTGTATTCTCACTAATATAATTCAGGAGTGCACGATCACCACCAGGGAACATAGGCATTTCCTCAACGACAACAAAAGGGACTTCCTCTGATTCGGAAGACTGAGTTGGAGGTGGAGGCGGAGGAGGTGGTGGCGCCCTCAATTCTGATCTGGTTTCAGGTGATAAATTTTGAGTTTCAATAACCGGTATTATTTGTTTAACAGAGGAATAAGGGATCTTCCTGTATGCTGAGATAGCCATGAATATAATCGCTGCGACCGGAACCACAATTAGTATCTTGAAACCTGCAATAGTTGAGGTTCGTTTTTTTGTCATCATTACCATCCGTTTTTTAATAAGAGACGGATTTGAAAAGCTGTTTGTCAGATTGAATGCTCCTGACTTAAAAACCTGGTTTAACAGTAGACTCTGATAGTTAACAATTGGCACACCTGAACTAATGCATTCCTGGTCAGCCTGATATTCATGAATAGCCCTCAATGATCTGTTGAAAAGGTAAACCACCGGATTAAACCATTGAACTGCTTTTATCAATTCAATAAAGATTATATCGATAAAATGGTTTTGTTTAAGATGGTTTTGTTCGTGTTTGATTATATCGCCGGCATCTTCAGGACTCAATCTTGTATTTATAAAGATATATCCCATTGCTGAAAATCCGGAAGTATTAAAACCATGAAATCTGATAATCCGGCTTCCTTCGTTCTTGTGACGGAAAATTAAAAACAGGAGGTTGAAAAGGTTAATTAATAATTTGAATATGAAAGCAAAACCAACAATAATATAAATTGAATAAATCATTTGCAGGAGACCGGAAGATGATGATCCCTGACTCAACGTTTTTGAACTGTCCGCGTTAGCGGTAACGAAGACATTGGAAAGAATTTTTCCGAAAAACTGAATATTCCAGGGTTTGATAGTTTGTAAAGTAATGAATGGGAATATCAATGCAGTTATTAAGGACATAAGAATAAAAGCCCTGTTGCGACTATATGAAGTATCCCTGCTTAACATTATTGAATATACAAGGTAAAAGGCAGTCATGTAAACTGCGACTTTCACCATATATATAAATAGTGTACTCATTATTTTGCTTTTTGCTTTTTAACTTCCCCTTCCATAATTTTCATAATCTCTTCCATCTCTTTTACAGAAATGCTCTTTTCTTTCGCAAAAAAGCTAACCATTTTTTCAAAAGAGTTAGAAAAATAGTCATTTACAAACGTGCTGAGATGCATTTTAGAATATTCGTTTTTAGAAATAAGCGGGAAGTACTCATGTGTTCTTCCGTATGCTTTGTGAGAAACAAAACCTTTATCCTGTAAGATTCTTACAATAGTACTTACAGTATTATATGCCGGTTTTGGTTCATCAAAGTGTTCGAGTATTTCTTTGACAAATCCCTTTTTTAACTTCCAAAGAACCTGCATCACTTCCTCTTCTGCTCTCGTTAATTCTCTCATAAGCTATATATTAAGTCTAAATTCATTAGTAATTATTTAGATCGTACCAAATATACAACGAATAAATTAGTTATGCAACTAAATGACTGATTATTTTTATTTAAACTAGAAAAAATGTAGAAGTCGTCTTAAATTTATCCACCAACATTTGGAAAAAAGGTGTACATTTAGTTTTTTATTCATGACATACAGCCGGAGATACTATAAATGAAGAAGAGTATATTAAAAATTGCCATTTTCAAGGAAAACCTGAAAATTTCATTTCGTGCAATTAGATCCAACAGGGTGAGGGCTATACTTACAATTTGTATTATAGCTATTGGTATAATGGCTCTTGTAGGGATTCTTACAGCAATTGACGCAATAAAATCTTCCCTTACAAATCAGTTTACCATGATGGGTGCAAACTCATTCACAATTACTTCTCAGGCAATGAATTTTGAAAGAGGGGACAGGGCCAGAGCAAAAAACTTCTCCAGGATATCTTACAGAGAAGCAGAAGAGTTTAAAAATCGGTTTACAGAGGCAGCCTGGGTTGCCATTTCCTTTAATGCTTCAGGTTTTTCAACTGTTAAATATGGGTCTGAAAAAACAAATCCCAATGTCAGTCTTCTTGGTATTGATGAGAACCATCTGTCGGTTTCAGGGTATGAGATCGAAAACGGTAGAACTTTCAGTGCTGATGAGGTTCAGCAAATTCGTCATTATGTACTTATTGGCGCTGATATTGTGAAGGATCTTTTTCCTTCAGGTGTTGACCCTTTGGGTAAAGAGATATCAGTAGCCGGGTTAAAACTTCAGATTACAGGAGTTCTTAAAAGCAAGGGCGCAAGTGCAATCAATGGTGATCGTGTTTGTTTTATGCCTATCACAACAGCACGACAATACTTTTCACGACCAAATATGTCATTCGATATTACTATAATGCCTATAAACTCCGTCAATCTTGATATGATGACCGGCGAGGCAGAAGCTATTTTCAGAACAGTTCGTAATCTTAATCCAAAGGATGAGTCGGATTTTAATATTTCAAAAAGTGACAATATCGTCAACATGCTTCTCAAGAACCTCAGGTTTGTAACTCTAGCGGCTACAATAATAGGCATCGTTACATTATTTGGGGCAGCTGTCGGACTTATGAATATTATGCTTGTTTCGGTTACTGAGAGGACACGCGAAATTGGTGTCAGGAAAGCTATAGGTGCAAAAACCCAGACTATTAAGTATCAGTTTCTTTTCGAATCGATAATGATAGGTCAACTGGGTGGAATTTTTGGGATTATTCTGGGTATACTTATCGGAAATGCTGTTTCATCAATGTTAAGGTCAAGTTTTGTTATTCCATGGGTTTGGGTATTGACTGGTATAGTTGTTTGTTTTGTTGTAGGAGTTGTTTCCGGTTATGCGCCGGCAGTAAAAGCGGCTAATATTGATCCTATTGAGGCTTTAAGATATGAATAAACTATCAGAATATGGAAAAATTTGTAATTCAGGAGGAGTTAAAAAACTGTCCGGGTATTGCTTATTATCCCGATATAAACAAACTTGAACTGGTAGGAAGGTCCATTCCTGAAAATCCGGAGCTTATCTTCAGTCGTCTCGAAGATTGGCTTACCATGCATTTTGAAAAGAACAGCGGGCTTGATGTTACTATTCAGCTTGAATATATCAACAGCGGCTCGTCGAAATATCTTTATGAAATTCTTAAAAGATTAACAGGTTATGGACGATCGGGAAAGCTTGTTAAAATGAAATGGCTTTATGAAGAAGATGACGAAGGAATGCTGGAACTTGGTGAACATTACCGGGATACAGCGGGTATCCCCTTGGAAATTAATATGATTATTTAAATAAAGAGGGACATACCTTGGCATGTCCCTCTCTTTTTCATATATATTTTTATTTTAACTTCAACATTGGGATAAGGTCAACAACTCTGCAGGAATAACCCCACTCGTTATCGTACCATGCTAATACTTTAATCATTTTTCCATTCACCATCGTACTGAGTGAATCAAATATTGATGATGCTGAAGTATGAATTACATCGACTGAAACAATAGGATCTTCCGTATATTCGAGAATTCCTTTCATTGGACCTTCCGCTGCTTTTTTCATTGCAGCATTAATCTCTTCTTTAGTAACCTCTTTCTTAAGGACGGCAACCAGGTCAACCAGTGAACCGGTTGGGGTGGGAACTCTGACAGATATACCATCCAGTTTGCCTTTAAGTTCGGGAATGATTTTTCCAACAGCTTTTGCTGCGCCTGTAGTTGTCGGGATCTGTGATAGAGCTGCAGATCTTGCCCTTCTAAGGTCAGAGTGTGGAAAATCAAGTATTTTCTGGTCGTTAGTGTATGAGTGTATGGTTGTCATATAGCCTATCTC
>JANYIW010000029.1 GCA_025358645.1 Bacteroidales bacterium | reverse complement strand
CGCCACATTCCATCGGGTTCCTGATACTTCAACAGTGCGGCCATCATCTCGCGGTAACCAGTTTTAATTCTTTCCCTGTCAGGATTGTCTTTCGGCAGAATGCGCAAAATTTCGGTTATACCAACAGCCATCCATCCATTGCCGCGACCCCAGCTAAAATGCGCTTCTGGCGAGTGGTAGAAAAGTCCATTCTTTAATTGGATTGTATCAAGGTAAAGCACCATTTCTCTAGCCGCACGATCGATGTATTTTTTGTCGCCGGTTGCCCGGTAAGCCTGTGCCTGAACAGCCGTGATCATAAACATGTCGTCAATCCAGATTCGTGTCTGCCACGAATAGCCCTGGTCTGCCCATGCTTTTTCTTCAGGTTTAGCATTTTCGGGAACAGTCCATTGCGAATCGGCATATTTCAGTCCCAAATTAAGATACTTTTGCTGTTTGGTGCGTATGTAAAGTTCCAGAGGAACTGATCCGAACACATTATTGTCGACATGATTTGGTATAGGCTGCAAGTTTTTTTCTGCATCAAACAGGGGAGTAAAACGGTTTTCAAAACGGTTGAATAATTCTTTGTTTTCAGTGACTTCCGAAAACCACATTCCACCTAACCAGGCACAGACATCAGGATAAGTAATCTGAGTAGGAGGATTCCTTGGATGAGTAATCCCATATTGGGAGTTGGATGTATTCAAAAATTTTACAGCAATCCTTTTCCCTATCTCCTCAGGAGATTTGCCATTGGGCCAATGTTTCAGGTCGTAACTTTTGGGTTGGGCATTTGTCATTGCAACATTTAGCATGATGAATGATGAAATCATAATAATCGTTTTGTTCATGCTTTTATGGTTTATTTGGTATGTATGGAAAGAACCCGAAGACAAATGGAACATGATTATTCTCCTTTTAATTTTGAATAAAGCCAGTTGGTAGAGTTCCAGGACTGTTCCGGATATGTCCAATGTCCCGTCTCCTGAAATATTTGCAATACTTTTGGGGCATTGATAACATTATAGGCTGAGTACATAGATGTAGGAGGGCATGTATCATCATTAAATCCCCATGTGTAAAATCCTGGGATTGTAATCCTTCGCGCAAAGTTTACAACATCGTAATAACCAAGGGTTTCCACCTCTCCGGGTTTAGGTTCTGCATTTTTGAAATAGTTTGGCCATCCTCCGGCTCTTTTGTACAGGTAACCGGTGAGATCACAGAGTGCCGGATATGTGGCAGCCATATATTTTATCCTCTTATCAAGTGCTGCAGTAACAATTGTAAGGGCGCCACCCTGGCTTCCGCCTGTAACAGCAACATCAGTTCCGTTAAATTCCGGTAATGAAAATATAAAGTCAATAGCTTTTACACACCCAAGGTATACTCTTTTATAATAAAATGCGTCACGGTCGTTCATTCTTATAGTATAGTATGAAGACAGAGCTCCACTGCCCAGGTTGTTATAAACTTCGATATCCAGGTTTACCGGTATGCCGTGTATCCCTATTTCCAGGAATATGAATCCATCAGCTGCGGCTTTGGTATCCCCAGAGTATGGGCGAATGCCTGCCCCGGGTACTCTGAGGATTGCCGGGTACTTACCGGGTTTAACTGGCTTTGAGAGAATGCCATAAATCCTTGATCCGTATGCCTCATTCTGAAAACTGATATGATAAACATTAGCTTCGCTTGTACACCTTTCGGGCATAAGTGTGATCCGCGGATCGAGATTAATTTTACGTGCTTCTGCTATGGCATTACTCCAGAAAGAGTCAAAATCAGCAGGATTTTTTACAGTCGGTTGTATCTTTTCAGGTTCAAATCCGGCTGTTGCCATGCCTTCATATTTTTTACCGTCCACTATTGCCAATACTCTTACTCTGTAAAAACCGGGCACTTTCATTGATCCTGAAAGTTCTGTCTTCCCGTTCTTTAGCACCACACCCTGCTTTATCACGTCGGGCAGCATCTCAGGTCCCATCTGATAATCTATAGTCACATTATCCAATAAGTTTCCATATTTCAGAACCTGAACAGAAAACTTAGCTTCTTCACTTAATTTATATGTCCAGTCTTTATGGTCAGGTGAAACAATAACCTTGATAAGGGTAGTTGCGGGCTGTGAAAAGACACTAATTGAAAGTAGGATCAAAAACAGTGACTGTAAAAATACTCTTTTGGATTTAGTTTTCATTGTTTGATAAAACGCCAATAAATGAAATTAAAGATATCTATGATCAATTGAATTTGTTCGACTTAAAAGACAAAACTAGTGATTTAAGATTACAAAACCTATTTTATGAAGATTAATAAGGTAAAAAAATTTTATCATAATGAAACGAAATGATAAAAAATGTTTTATATTTGTATCGAAAGTAAACGAAAGCTAAAAATTAAATATATAACTTATGAGCATTTTGGGATTTTCAAAGGAAATGTTGAAAGAAAGAGAAGCTTTGCATACTGCCGCCGAAATTTATGGACAACCGGCAGTATGGCGTAAAGTTTATGATAAAATTAGGGACCAAAAACAAACTATTCAGGACTTTCTGTACGAAGCGCTGTCAAATGAAAAGCTTCAGATTGTATTAACTGGCGCAGGTTCAAGCGCTTTCATAGGCTTATCCCTGCGTGGCGTTTTCCTCAGGTATTTTAAAAAAAGCACCTCCACCATTTCTACAACTGATCTTGTTACACATCCTTTAGATTATTTATTGGAGGACATGCCTTTGCTGCTTATTTCCTTCGCTCGTTCGGGCAACAGCCCGGAAAGTGTGGCAGCCGCGGCTATCGCCGACCAGATTTGCACCAAGGTATATCACCTTCTTATTACATGCGATCCTGCTGGTGAATTAGCGAATTACCAGACCAAATCCCCAAAATATGTTATTGTGCTTCCTCCTGAAGCCAACGACCTGGGCCTTGCCATGACCGGTAGTTATTCGAGTATGTTGCTTGCCGGACTGCTCATTGCAAGGTTAGATGAAATTGATCAACTTGAAACACAGATCATATTGCTTCAGGTATATGCTTCGAAATTGCTGAATGAGTATGCTGCTGATTTTAAAGCAATAGCCGAAATTGATTTCCATAGGGCGGTATTCCTGGGATCGGGGCCATTGATTGGCACAGCCACAGAAGCACACTTGAAATTACAGGAACTTACCGACGGGAAAATTATCTGCAAAAGAGATTCCTTCCTTGGATTCAGGCATGGCCCTAAGGCTGTGATAGATGCAAAAACTCTGGTCTTTTTCCTGTTTTCCAACAATCGTTATGTGCTGCAATACGAACACGATCTGGCCGATTCCATCATTAAAAGTAAAAAAGCACTCTATGTTACGGGTTTAATGGAGACTGCAATTTCGCTCCCGGGGATTGATAAAGCATTTGAGCTGGCTGAGGGTGAAAGGAGGTTGCAGGAAGACTTTCTTCCGGTTTGCAATATTATTCCTGCTCAGATGCTGGGATTTTTCAAATCGATCCAACTTGGTTTAGGTCCCGATTCTCCATCGGTGAGCGGGGCCATTTCGCGAGTTGTAAAAGGCGTAATTATTTATCCTTTCAAAAATCAATTGAGGTGAATGCGGAAATCAGGCAAAAGGCCAAAATAGCAGACATTCCGCTCATGGATTATATTCTGAAACGGATCGGTGAGCTGGAAAAACAGAACGGCATCAAACGCACAATCTTTGCTGTATGCCCCAATTCAAGATACGTCATAAAAGCTGCATTGCGAGCATCCAGGCGTTGGAACAGCCCAATAAAATTTGTCGCTACGCTTAATCAGGTAGATACTGACAGAGGCTATACCGGCCTTACACAGGATGAATTTGTGAAAGGCATAAAACAAGAAGCGCACAGTATAAACCTAAATGTACCGGTGATTGTAGCCGTGGATCATGGCGGACCCTGGCTCAAAGACCTGCACACGATCGAAAGATGGAGTTTTAAGAAGTCATTCAATGCAGTAAAAAAATCCTTCGAAGCTTCCATAAAAGCTGGTTACGACCTGATACATGTTGATCCTACCGTGGACATTACCTTGAAGAAGGGCGAAAATATTTCAATCGAAACCGTCGCTAATCGCACGCTCGATCTCATCGCGCATACCGAGCAATACAGAAAAGCCTGCGGATATGGACGAATTGCCTACGAAGTTGGCACCGAAGAGGTGCATGGTGGCCTGGCGGATATTGCTACATTCCGTAAATTTATGGAACTTTTAAAATCGGGTTTGAAGGATCGTGGGTTGGAGGAAGCATGGCCATGTTATGTTGTTGGCAAAGTTGGCACTGACCTGCACACCTCCACTTTCGATCCGGATACGGCCAGAATACTTACCGCCATTGCCAACGAATACGGAAGTGTGATAAAGGGTCATTACTCCGACGGTGTTACTAATCCGGAAGCGTATCCGCTTTCGGGCATGGGAGCTGCCAATGTTGGACCTGAATTTTCGGAGAAAGAATACGAAGTTTTATTGGAACTGGAACAGTTGGAAAAAGCTCTTTTTAAAAAGGGGTCAGTTGTTTGCCGCTCGCGGATAAGCCTTGTGCTGCGTGATGCATTGGTAAATTCCGGACGGTGGAAAAAATGGCTCAATCCAAGAGAAGATTCCACTAACTTTGACCTGATAAGTCCCGAACGTCAGAATTGGCTTATTAGCAGCGGTTGCCGATATATTTGGCAAAATCCGGAAGTGATTGCCGCCAGGTTGCTGTTGTACGGTAATCTTAACAGTAATGGAATCCAAGCTGAAGAAATTGTGCTTTCGCGCATCGAAAGTGTCATGGATAAATACTTTGCAGCCTTCAACCTGCGGAATTTGAATGATTTATTGTAAAACTATATTTTTTTTATAATTGATGAAAGAATTTGATGTAATCGTAGTTGGCGAACTCAACGTGGATATCATTCTGAACCGTATCGACCGGTTTCCGGAGATGGGAAAAGAAATCCTTGCCGGCAGTCTCGATCTTACACTGGGCAGTTCTTCGGCAATATTTGCCAACAATCTCAGTTCGCTGGGTTCGCGGGTAGCTTTCATAGGAAAGATAGGGAAGGATGAATTCGCATCTACAGTTTTGAATAGCCTGCAATCGAGAATGGTTAATACTTCCAATATTTTTACATCGGGAACTCATAGTACCGGTGCTACGATTGTTCTTAACTTCGGCCAGGATAGAGCTATGGTTACCTATCCGGGCGCTATGGAAGACCTGAAATTGGAAGATATTGATTGGGAATTTCTATCAACTGCCAGCCATCTTCATTTTTCCTCCATTTTCCTGCAACCTGGAATCCGATACGATCTTCCTCTGTTATTCAGCAAAGCAAAATCGTTAGGACTTACCACTTCGTTCGATCCGCAATGGGATCCGGCCGAAAAATGGGATGTAAACCTATCGGAGTTGCTGCCGCAACTGGATGTTTTTATGCCGAACCTTACGGAATTTACCCTACTCACCGGCACTTCTTCTTTAGGAGAAGGAATAAAATACATAAAGCAATATGCTCCTGAACTTACTCTTGTTGTAAAAAATGGTGTAAATGGCGCTTTTGGCTGGGATGGGGTGGAAATACTTCATCAACCGGCATTCCTGAACGAAAATGTAGTGGATTGTATTGGTGCAGGCGATAGTTTTAACGCTGGATTCCTCCATAAATTCACAGCTGGTGCATCCCTTGCAGAATGCATGGAGTACGGGGCATTAACAGGAGCTGTTTCTACCGCCAAAGCGGGTGGTATTGGAGCTTTCGAAACCCGGGAAATTATGCGCAACCTGGCAGCAAAATTGTTCAACAAAATCATCTGATAACGAAACTGAATATGACAATACAGGATAAATTAGCGAAATGCAAAACTGAAGGCAGGGCTATTCTGGCAGCCAATTTTTACAATTTTGAAACCCTTGCCGGGATTCTGATGGCTGCCAGGGAATTGGGAGAGCCAGTAATCCTGCAGCTATCGGAAAGTTCAATAAAATATATGGGATTGGAGGTAGCCGTAAAACTTGCACGCGCCGGGCTCAAGCAATATGGCGTTGAGGGATGGCTACACTTGGATCATGGAGCATCGCCGGAGTTGGTTGCAAGATGTCTGGAATCCGGATTCGATAGTGTGATGATAGACGCGAGCGAAAAGCCGTTTGACGAAAATATTTGCATAACCAGAGAGGTGATGGCATTGGCAAAAGCTTATGGCGCAAATGTTGAAGCAGAACTCGGATTCGTGGCTAAATTGGGGCAGGTGCAGGATACTCTTGGTTTCACCCAGCCGGATGAAGCCCGCGAATTTGTGGAAAAGACTGGTGTGAATGCCTTGGCAATTGCCATTGGCACAGCTCACGGCTTCTATAAGGAAGAACCAAATCTCGACCTGGAAAGGCTAAGCCGGATAAATAAAATTACACCGGTTCCACTGGTATTGCATGGTGGGTCGGGCATCCCCGATGCAATGTTACGCAAAGCAATCAGTTGCGGTATTGTAAAGGTGAACCTGGCAACCGAATCGAAAAATGCATTTATGAAAGAACTTAAAAATGTACTTTTTACAACGGAGGAAATCGACCTGCGCAAAACATTTCCATCGGCTATAGAAGCTGTAAAACAAATCATCTTGCATAAACTGAGGCTTGTAAGCATGAAATAAAGTCTTTTATCCTTTAATACATTAAAGAATGTATGACCTTACAAATGAAAAGCAAAACATGATAAAAAAATTTGATAAAAATTGAGTGATAATTAACCTAAAATTTGGAATTATGATTAAACTTTCTCGAAAAACGTGTAAAGCATTTCTTTTGATTATGCTTTGTGCAACATTTTTCAGCATCCAGAGTTATGCAAACGAATCTAAGCTATGGAGCTATGCGGTCAATAATAGATCCATTTCCGGTGTCGTAATGGATAATGATGGAGTTCCCTTACCGGGCTGCAGTGTTGTGTTAAAGGGTACTGTTATTGGTGTACAGACTGATAAAAATGGCAAATTCTCAATCGATGTTCCGGATGATGCCTCTGTTTTAATTTTTTCCTATGTGGGATATCTCTCGCAGGAAGTGACAATTGGAAACAAGACGAACATCGAGGTAAAACTTGTGGCGGATTTTCAGTCACTCTCGGAAGTTGTTGTTGTTGGTTACGGTACTCAATCGAAAGCCGTGATAACATCATCCATGGCATCAGTAAGTTCATCTGTGCTTAAAGACAGGCCGGTTCTTTCGTTCAACGAAGCCTTAGTTGGTAAAGTTGCCGGAGTTCAGTTTCAACAGACCACAGGTGCTCCTGGTGGTGGTTTTTCAGTTAAAATCAGAGGAGTTAATTCTATCACTTCAACTACTCAGCCTTTGTATGTAATTGACGGAGTTCCTATCGATGATGCCATTTCATTACAGGGCGCTTTTGCCGGACAGCAAGCTCAGAACCCTATGGCATCAATTAATCCTAACGATATTCAATCAATCGATATACTTAAAGATGCCGCATCTACTGCAATATATGGATCACGTGGTTCCAACGGGGTTATTTTAATAACCACCAAGCAAGGTTCTATCGGCAAGGCTACACTCTCAGTGAATGTAAGTAGAGGTATACAAGCAGTTTCCAGGAAAGTAGATATGATGAATGTGAAAGAATATGTCGCTATGGAAACGCAACGAAGAAATTATCAATGGAAATTGTATGGCTCCCCTGCCGTTCAAAATCGGCAGTTCACGGATCCGAATTCAGTGAGAGTGAACAATGGCTTTAAGATTCCGCTGGAATTTAGCGATTTGTCAAATTTCAGAGGTACTGACTGGCAGAATGAATTATTTCAAATTGCACCAATGACGTCAGCCCAACTGTCACTTTCAGGGGGAACGAATAAAACACGCTACTATCTGTCAGGTGATTTTGTCAATCAGGATGGGATTGTGATAAATACCGGCTATAAGAAATTCTCGTTAAGATCCAATGTTGATGCCGAAATATCGGATAAAATTAAAATAGGCTTCAAGGTTAACCCATCTTACAATGTCAGCACTATGGGTAAGATAGGTGGTTATGATGGGGCGGTTCAGAGGATATTGACCCTTGCGCCTACTTTTGATGCATATAATGCAGATGGAACTTATTCATATTATGGCCCAACATTTAATTATGGTGATGGTACTCAGGATAAATACACATTTAATGGTGATCCAGGTGGGAATCCTGTTGTAATTGCAAACTTATCTCATAAGGTATTCGATCAGATAAGACTTTTATCAAGCGCTTATTTATCGGTTGACATAATTAAGCATTTAACTTTTAGATCCTCAATCAGTACAGATGTCAATGTATTCTCCTACAATGAATTTAACCCATCAAACGCTCAGGCACCCGGTTATTCTGCCGCTAATGGATCATTATACTCTGCTACAAATATGAGCTGGGTAAATGAAAATATTCTTACCTATACCAATACATTTAAGGAAAAACATAATGTGAGCTTAATGGGTGGTTTTACCGCGCAAAAATCATATTATGAGTCTCATAGCATGTGGGCATCAGATTTCCCTAATGACAATATTATTACGTTGGGTGCAGGAGTTATTAAAGGAGGTGACCAATATAGGGCTGAACGTTCGATGTTATCGTACCTCGGCAGAGTGAGTTACGATTTTGACAAGAAATATTTATTTAGTGCAACTTTTCGTGCTGATGGTTCTTCACGGTTTGGTGCTGAAAACAGATGGGGAACATTCCCTTCTGCCTCTGTGGGCTGGCGTGTAGCACAGGAGAGCTTCATGGAAAACGTTAAGTCAGTAAGTGAACTTAAGCTAAGGGCAAGCTATGGTATTGCAGGCAATGATAATATTGGTGAATATCGCTACTTAGGCTTGGTAGGTAAAAGTAATTACATTTTAGGCTCTGGTACCGGTGTACAAGTGAATGGATTGGTTCAAAACACCGTTTCCAACCAAAAGCTTGGCTGGGAGCAGACAAAACAATTTGATATTGGTATGGAATTGGGCTTGTTCAAAAATAAGGTTTACTTAAACGCGGATTATTATAATTCATTAACTACTGGAATACTTTTTGATGTTCCGGTACCACTGGTAACTGGGTTTGGATCTTCACTCCTGAATATCGGCTCAGTAAGAAACAAAGGGGTAGAATTATCTATAGAAACAAAAAATGTGGCCAAAAAGAGCTTTCAATGGAATACCAGTTTCAATATTTCATTTAACAGGAATAATGTAGAATCAATTGATGGTATTACTAACGCTCCTATTATCGATGGTCCCCGTAACTTCTTTAATGAATTGGCTTATATAACTAAAATTGGAAAACCCATTGGAAGTTTTTATGGATTTGTTTATGAAGGTGTTTATAAGACTCAGGCAGAAGCTGATGCTGACCCAACTATATATTTTGAAGGTACCAATGGCAGAGCTGCAGCAGGAGATATGAAATATAAAGATATCAGCGGACCTGACGGAGCACCGGATGGAAAAATAGATGGTTATGACCAGACTGTTATAGGTCACAGTAATCCTGATTTTATTTGGGGCTTAACCAATACATTAACCTACAAAAGCTTTGATTTAGGTTTAACACTACAAGGTGTTCAGGGTTCCACGGTTTTGCTTGGCCACATGAGAACTCAGTACAGGCAGTTCTCGGGCGAAGTCAGAAATTATTGGAAGTCTGAAGCTGAACCTGGCGATGGAAATGTTCCTAATCCGGGGGGTAGTAACCAGAACCGCCGCGTTTCTAAGTATTGGCTTAGAGATGGTTCTTTCCTGAGAATTAAGAATCTTAGCTTAGGATATAATCTTCCTGCTAAATTGTTAGGTAGTGTAGTCAGTAAAGCAAGAGTATATGTGACTGCTGAAAATCTGGTTACATTCACCAAATATCCACTTTTCAATCCTGAAGTTAACTCCGGTGAAGGCGATAATTATAATCAGAAAACTCCCGGGATGGATTTTGGCGGATATCCTCTTGCACGTACAATAACTTTTGGGTTTAATGTAACATTTTAGGTATTTGTTCTAATTTAAAAAATTTAAAAAATGAAATACACAGATAAAATTATGAAAAGTTTACGACTTTTCGCGATTATTGCCTCGATCGCATTGGCTTCATCTTGCCAAAAGTTTCTGGATTTAGTGCCACCTTCATCTTCAACTGTGGCTAGTTTCTATAAATCACAAGCTGATTTTATGCAGGCAGTAAATGGCACTTATGCATCTCTTAGAGACCAATATGGTTATGGTTATTATATGCTTTTTACTGATTTAAGATCTGACAATACAACTATCTCGGGGGCCGGAGGGGCTGTTGAATCACAAAAATTGGAAATTGATAACTTCACTATACCTGCCAACAACGAACATCTCCTGACTTATTGGAGAGTTAGCTACCAGGCGTTACAGAAAGCAAATGGAATTCTGTCACATATTGATGGCGTTGATTTTGACAAAGCAAAAAAAGATCAGTATATAGGCGAAAGTAAAGTTATCAGGGCTCTTACTTACTTTAATCTTGTAAGAATGTTTGGCGGTGTACCTCTTGTTAAAGTTGGTGATGTTAGTATTAGTGCGAGTTATAATATTCCCAGATCAACTGTTGATGAGGTATATTCATTTATTATTAGCGATTTAACAGAAGCTATTCCGCTACTTCCTGAAACTTACTCAGCAGATGAAGCGGGTAGGATTACAAAAGGGGCTGCTCAGTCTTTATTGGGACAAGTATATATGACTGTGACTCCTAAAAAATATACTGATGCTGCTATTATGTTTGGTTCAGTAATTTCTGGTGGTAATTACGGTCTTTTATCTAAATATGAGGATAATTTTACGGGTGATAATCAGGGTAATCCGGAGGCAATATTGCAGATTCTGTTTAAACGTGGAGGAATGGGTTTAGGTAGTAGTTATCCTAACTGGTGTGCCCCGCCACAATCAGAGACTATATTAGTACGGGCAGGAGGCGCTTATGGTTTTAATCAACCAACACAGGATATTTTAAATGCTTATCCTGTTGGAGATTTAAGAAAAGATGCCTCTATTGGCGTTGGTTTTACCACCGCGGATAAAATCTTTATAAATGCACTGTATATCAAATTGTACGTGAACCAAGATCCTGGGGAAGGTGGTAATGATTCTGATGCTGACTGGAGTGTTTTGAGGTATTCTCATGTATTGCTTATGTGTGCAGAGGCCTTGAACGAATCGAACAATGGTCCTACACCTGCCGCTTATACATATATTAATCTGGTTAGAGCCAGGGCAGGACTTATTGTCCCTTTAAGCGGTCTGTCGCAAAGTGCATTCCGCGATGCAGTATATTCCGAGGAGAGATTGGAAGTGGCATTTGAAGGCCAAAGATGGTTCGACCTCATTCGTACAGGCAGAGCTGTAGCCGTGATGAATTCCAAAATAACAGATAATGTAGGTCTAATTTCGGCAATTAATGAGAACCAGTTGCTTTATCCAATTCCTCAGGCTGTTATTACACAAAGTGCTCCAGGCGTGATTACACAAAATCCAGGTTATTAAGTATATGGGGCTACTTTTAAAATTTTAATTTTGAGTCCACTCCGAGAAGTCAGTTTTTTGATTTTTAGCTTTTTCCCTTTAGGGTTAAGGGTAAAAAAAGGCTAAAAATCAAAAAAAACTGACTTTTCCGAGTGTTCTTAGTATCTAAACTATTATGTTATTTATAAATTGCCGAATGCAAATAATTGAAATCAAATTCAGCATCCTTGTATTAGCGCTGATTTTAGCTGCAGGTTCAAAATCTTATTGCCAGAATAACAGGATTACGGAAAAAAATATAAAGTTCATTGAATATCCTGGATTTCCTAACGGCCATTCAACATGGGGAGATATCGGTTATAATCAAAAAAATAACTCAGTTTATATTGGCGTAACAAATCACGCCGACAGTGTTGGCTTATACGAATACAACATCCGTAAGGATAAAATGGTACTTAAAGGGTTTATTGGTGATTTGGCCAATTTAAGGGGGTATCAGTGGCAGGGGAAAATTCATACCAAGATAGTTGCAGGCCCTGACGGGAAAGTTTACTTTGCCACAGATGGAGGCGAAAGCCGGGAGGAATACTTGATGGAGCATCCCCATGGTTACGCTGGCGGATTCATTATGCAATGGAATCCAGACAATAACAGGCTTATCAATTTAGGTAATGGACTGCAATATGAAAGTTTTAAAGACATAGACCTCGATCCTGAAAACGGGAACATTTATGCAGTCAGCTACCCACAGGTGCACTTTCTTATCTACAACCCGGAAAAAAATCTGTTGCGTGATCTGGGGCGGCTGGGAAGTTCTCATGTTCCCAGGGTTATATTTACCGATAATTGGGGAAACTGTTATTATGTAGATTGGAGGCAACGCTTGGTGATGTATGATAAGATAGCTGGGAAACTTGTGTTTGCGAAAGAAAGTTTGCCTGCTTTCCCGGGAACTCCCGGAGCCAAAATAATTACCGGATTAATATCTTTTGCAAAGGATCGGAAAAATAACATAATTTATTTAATGACTTATGGAGCTAAAATGTTGGCTTTCCATCCTCAAAAGAGCGGAATTGGGAAGATAGAGGATCTTGGCGGGGTACTTCCGCCGAGTATGACTGACCCATTGTGGGGTCCATATTGTCCGAATCTGAATTTGGGTGATAATGGAAAACTCTATTATGTAGTTGGTGGCCATGGTAATTTTTCTAAAGAGAACAAGACATTATTAATGGAATTTGATCTTCAGACAAAAGAATATAAGATCATCTTTGATTTTCCATTGTCACTTGTTTCCGAAGTGACCGGGTCAGATGTAAAGGATGCTCAGGGAAACCTGTATTTTGCTGCCCGGAAAAATGTTGCCGTTTCAAACGCTATAGATAATGGTGAAGGTGGTACTAAAGGGGAAATATCAAAACCCGTCATGATAATATTCAATCCAGGGAAGGAGATTAGAAAATGAAAAACATTATTGCAAAATATCTAATTATTGCTTTATCCGGAATTTCTATTCCAGTGCATGCACAATACGAATTCTTTTCTCCACCGGGCGCTTTTGCCATTGAGGTTTCCTTGTCAAATACTGATCAGAAGAGGTTACCAATGTATCGCAATGCTATTTCTTCTTTAAAAGTTATTGGTGATAATATTATTGGGGGAACTACTGCCTCAGAAGGGTTATCACCTTTTATTTTTGTCGCTTCTATATCCAGGCAGGAATTAATTGACACTTTAGATATTAACAAGATCGTTCCGGGCCAGAAAAGTGTCCAGTCAGGGTTTTGCAAATGGAAGGATAATATTCTTATTGCCGGTACTATACCCCTTGACAAGGGAGATGGACATCTCATCCGGATTGAAATAGACGCTGAAAATAAAATTAAAAGTAAAGACTTGGGAACTCCCGTTCCCGGTGAAGGAATCTTTTCCTTAACTAGTAATACACGTGATAATATGCTCTTTGGAATAAGTTTCCCATCAGGATTCTTCTTCAGTTACGATCTGGAATCCGGGAAATCACATATTTATAAAGATATTTCTCCGAAAGAGAATGAGCTTGAACAATTACGCCAATTTGCTTTGGATCCGGGGTCCTATTTAAGCAGATCCCTGATTATTGATAATAATGGATTAGTCTATGGAAGTATGCCGGTGAATAAATTGTTCTGTTTTAATCAGGCAAATGAGAGTTTTAAAATTTTAGATTACGCCCTGCCCGATGTTTGGGGAAGAAGTGCATTGGGACAGGTTGATTCATGGGCAAAATCGGACGATCACCGGTTATACGGGGGAAATGCAGGTGACGGACAGCTCTTTGTGCTGGACACTGAAAAGATGAAAGTAAAAAATTTGGGCAAACCGGCCATGATGCCCAGACTCAGGGGATTGACATTTGGGCGGGACGGAAAATTATATGGCATTACAGGAGCATTACCCGGATATACTCATCTGTTTAGCTACAGCGAGGAAGATGGGTTTCATGATTTTGGCAACCCTGAATTTCCAATGAAAATATTGGGTATTGAAGCAGGTATCCTTTGGAGAGGGTTTCAGATCGGAACAATTGCTTCATCGGAGGATGGAAAGTATATTGTAATGGGTGAAGATGAAGCGCTCAGCCAACTATTAATTTTTACTGTTGAGGCAAAATAGTGGGTTCACTTCATATAAACCTATTTGATGTTATAAAATTTAGCAAACTATTGAATTATGAAACACAAATCAATTGGAGTATTAAGTATAATTTTTATTTGCCTGATGGTAAATGCAAAAATTTACAGTCAGGTTATTGGACTGGTGGATGTCAAACATGCTGAGAATGTAATCACGGTCGGAGGTTCCGATGCCGATGTTTCCGGTTTTACATCAGAAGCGATCCAGATTGCTTTGGATGCTATCAAGGTAAGAGGTGGCGGAATTATAAAACTAAATCCTGGTATATTTAATATCATCAGGCCGATCTGTCTCTCAGACAATACCTCGCTGATCGGGTCAGGGGAAACAACAATATTGCAGAAATGTGAAGGATTTAAAACCAGCTTTATTATTGATGCAGATTGGGGAATGCTAAAAGCAGTGGTGAAAGATGTCAGTGGGTTTAAAAAGGGAATGGGTATCCAACTCTATGATGATAAGCATCATGAGGGATGGGAAGTTACCACCGCCATAATTACGGATTTTAAAGACAATACTATTTATTTTAACAACAATACCATTTGTGATTATCTGTCAAACTTGAATGGTATAGTTTCAAATGGCTGTTCGATTATTGAGGCGGTTGGCGTTGAAAATATTAAAATTGCCAATCTCGTTGTTGAGGGTAATAAAAATAACAACGATTATATCAATGGATGCCGTGGGGGTGGAATTTATATCCACAAATCCAAAAACTGTTTTGTGGAGAATGTTAAAGTAAATGAGTATAATGGAGATTCTTTTAGTTGGCAAATAACAGAGAACATTACTGTAAAAGGGTGTGAAGCTTCGAATGGGAATGGACTTGGATTTCATCCCGGAACCGGATCCGATAAATCAATCATCGAAAACTGTATTAGTCACAATAATAAGGGCGATGGAATCTTTTTATGCTGGCGCGTGCAAAACGGAATTTTCAGAAATAATATAATTTATGCGAATGGCGATAATGGAATTTCAATCGGACATAAGGATACCGATAACCTATTTGAAAATAACCATGTTTACGAAAATGGTAACCAGGGTATTCTTTTCCGTGATGAGAATGAACAAAACAGCGGTCATCGAAACACATTCACCAAAAATATAATTGAAAATAATGGAGTTATTAAGGAGTCAAGCGGGTTCTACATTGGTGGAGAAACACATGACATAACTATTACCAATAACATTATCCGATCTACGGGTAAAGGCAATCAAACAACTGCAATTTTTGTTGGTAAAAAATCCTCAAAAATAACTGCGACAGACAATAAAATAACAGGGTCCAAAGAGATTGTAAATGAAAAAAACTAATAATTGGCTCAACTTTGTCGTCATTCACGTCATCTTTATGGGTGTCTGGGGGGCTTTAATTGAAATACCTGAAAAACATGGATTCCCTCCGACTTTAGGATATGTAATCTGGGCATTAGTCATGATTCCGGCTGCAATCATCGGATTAATCAATAATAAGTGGAAGCTGGACTCAGACAGACGCTCAGTATTATTAGGTTCATTAGTAGGGTTTTTAGGGGCAATAGGTCAGTTGGTTCTATTTATTACGTTAAAGGAGGCTCCTGCTTACCTTGTTTTCCCTTTGCTTTCACTGACACCGGTTATTACAATTTTATTGGCAGTAGTTTTTTTGAAGGAAAAAACTGGACGTTTGGGTTGGATGGGTATAGGCATGGCAGTCATAGCACTATTGTTACTTTCTTATCAATCCTCAGGAGATAAGGGCATTGAAGGCTATTCATGGATGCTGTTAGCGGCAATTCCATTATTAGCATGGGGGACACAGGGATTTGTCATGCGATTTGCAAATGAGACGATGAAAGCTGAAAGTATCTTTTTTTATATGACATTGACTTCTGTCCTGCTTATTCCTGTTGCGTGGTTTATGACTGATTTTTCTCAACCGGTCAACTGGGGATTCAATGGGCCATATTTAGCAGCGATGATTCAGATATTAAATGCCTTTGGTGCTCTCTGCCTGGTATACGCATTTCGATTTGGTAAGGCAATTATAATTGCACCGATGACAACGGCTCTTTCTCCTGTTATTACTGTTGTAATCTCATTAGCTATTTATGCTGTTATACCTCATATCTTAATTGTAGCAGGTATGTTGTTAGCAATTACTTCTGCCGTTTTAATGGGGGTTGCAGAGACAAAAACGGAAAAGCCATCACTCTGATAATTAAATACAAGCTTTCGATCATTTCCCGTCAAATAAGGTTATTGGAATATCATTCCAAAGCGTTGTTTATTTAAGGGTAAATTCTGTGAGTGTTTTATAGAACCAACTAATTATGAAAATTCTATATTATTGTTTTATCATTTTTTGCTTTATTATCATACCATCTGTAGGTTTCTCCCAAAAAGTCATTGCTTCATTTGAAGATGAGAAAGACCTTCTAAATATTAAGACCACATCAGGAGTTGAAGTTTCACGCTCCACAGAATTCCCGGCTTTAAGTGCTCATTCCTGCAATATTGTTTTTCCTGAAAAAGGAGGTAACATGGATATTGTCAATTTAAATATTACTGACTGGAACCGGGAGGAAGCGCTTCTTTTGTTTATTTGGACGAATGAGGCTGAGAAGATTTCTTTAATCATTAAAGATTCATTAAATCACGCTTTCACCAGGCAATACTCTCTCAAAAAGGGAGCAAACCATTTGCAACTTCCATTGTCTGACCTTGGAAAAATCGATAAAGCCCGGGTTAATTCAATTGGGATTCAAATAGAAAAAAATGCGGTTCTATTTC
Source organism: Bacteroidales bacterium (assembly GCA_025358645.1). GTDB lineage: Bacteria > Bacteroidota > Bacteroidia > Bacteroidales > VadinHA17 > LD21. The sequence continues at coordinate 2,773 of JANYIW010000029.1, read as the reverse complement.
TTGATTATATCTCTTTGGATCAGTATCAACCCGTTCTTGATAAGCTTGGACGTTGGGATGTTGAATATTCCACCGAAATAGAATCTCCTCATTACCCATGGGGTTCAGATTTGGCAAGCGGACCCATTAAATCATATTCTATTTCACCTGTTTTTGACGGGAGAGGTATAATTGAATTAGCGGAACGACTGGATCTGGACTTTAAGGTGGCAACCATCGGAAGAACCTCAGGGGAAGATAAATGGGGATTTGGAGATTTTTATGCCCGCCGTAATCCCGGTTCAAATGATGGAGAAGATCCTTATCATCTTGCCGGGAACTATATCGCAGAAGACCTGCTTTTCAGCCCGAAGTTTGACGTAATCATCTGGCCTGGAATACATAATTGGGAGAGTTACCCTGAACAAGTCAGAAATGCAATCTTAGAAAGAGTGAAGAATGGAACAGGCCTCCTTCTCCTTTATCCAATAAGCGATAAGGAAGATGGTGCCGGTCTTTGGGCCATATCCCCATTAAAAAGCATAATGGCGTCAAACGCGCAAAAACCTGTTCCTGATTCAGAAACATGGACCATCCCTCCACTTGATAGGTCGCCATGGTCACCTGCAAAGCCTCATTATATAACAAGAGGAATAAGCTTTGAAGCGCTTCCCTATGCTTCCATGGGCGTATTTCCATACCAGAATAATCTGGGCGAAGTTCTTATAAAAACGGATAAAGGCAATCCAGTTATGGCAATTAGTAACTATGGTAAAGGCAGAGTCATTGCAATGGCTTATCCTGAGAGGGGATTTATACCAAGAGTTGACAACCCTTGGGGAACGGGACTTAATTACCCTTATTGGGAATATATGTGGTCATTACTGGCCCGTTCAGTAGTTTGGGCATCGTACAAAGAACCTGAGGCTTTTATTGAAAATGTGAATAAAACTCCTGAAGGTATAAGTGTTAGTCTTCAAAATAATACTAAGGATGCTACTCTCTTAATGCAGGTTATTGATGATTTTGGCATTGTTGAAGAAGAATCATTTTTAGCGCTTGGTTCAAAACAAACCCACGCAGATCTGCCATTTAAAAGCAAACTCAATGGGGGAGGGCACATTATCAATGTTACACTGAAAGGTGAGAAAGGTGTATATGATTGGTATTCACTGATGTTCCATGCTCCAAAGATTGTTCAGATTGTTTCTGTGAAAAATGAGAAATCTGAAATACTTCTCGGAGAAAAAGTTCATACTTCAGTCAGATTGAAAGCTGATATTTTGGTGAAGGGTACACTTACTGCCAGGCTTTATGATAACTATGAGCGTCTTGTTGATGAAAAAATACAGAATATATCTTTTACTGGTGAAAAAGTAATAGGTATTGTTTTAAATTCTGAAAACATAATTACCAATCTGGGGAAATCGGAGTATAAACTTGATATAAATGGGTATCAGGCAGATCATCAAGTTCTTGAGCATTTCTTCTTACAACCAAGGATATGGGATGATTATGATATTACCATGTATCATTTTGGGCCTGATCCTGTACCGGGTGTATGGCCTGCAGTCGATCGCCAACTTCAGGAATTAAACGTCACTACTCTTGCTGCTTATACTATGGAGAACAGTAAGCATGCAAACTATAAAGTGCAGGCACAAACACGTATTAGCGGGGTGGAATCTCCTGATAAAGGTCCCGATCTGGAGTATTATACAGAGATGAAAAGAAAGTATCTGGAAACCAACAATAAAAACTTGCTGATCAGAAAATACGGGCTTAAAGATTCTGTTTTTTTGAGATCTGTTCGGGAAGAATTAAAAACGAAGGTAGGGAATTGGAAAAAGTTCTCACCTTCAGCTTATTACATCTTTGAAGAACCTTCAATAACCAAATATGATGATGCTCTGGATCTTTGCTTTGGGGAAAGTACATTAGAAGCGATGCGCGGATGGCTGAAAGAGCAGTATTTGACCCTGGCTGCACTTAATAAACAGTGGGGTTCTGATTTTAAACTGTGGGAAGATGTGGTCCCTGATGATTCCCGTGAGGCAAGGTTAAGAGGAAATTATTCTTCCTGGGCCGACCATCGGTCATTTATGGAAATTTGCTGGGCTGACTTATTTAAATTTGTTCAGAAAACAGTAAATGAAATTGATCCGGGTGGACTAGTTCAATTGTCTGGCACTCAGGCTACAGGTTCACACAATGGATATGATTACAGTCTGTTAAATCAGTATGTAGGTCAAATGAATCCTTACGATATAGACAACCAGCTCGAATATCATCATACTTTTAACCCCAATCTTAAAGTATCAGGACAGGCGGGTTATGGGGCTCTGGGAAAAGGGGTACTATACGATTACTACAATCACCTTTTTTTGAAAGAAACCGCTGGGTCTTATATATTCTGGCAGGTTTCTTCATTAAACCCTGACCTCCGGATTAATCAGAGTGGGATGGACATGAAAGCAGGCTTTGATGAAATGAGGAAAAGAGGAATTGGGAGACTTATAAGCTCTTATGATCCTGAAAATGAACTAAAAATAGCTGTTCATTACTCATATCCCAGTATACATGCAGCATGGATTACTGATGGGAAAATAGTTTCGGGAACAGAGAATAATATCAGTAAAACTTTAGTACAGTTTAACAAAAACAGGGATGGATGGGTGAAGGTTTTACATGATATTGGTGTTGGATTTAATTTCATCTCTTATAGTAATATTGAAAAGGGCGGACTAATATCCAATGGTTATAAAATCCTGATTTTGCCTATGAGTATGGCATT
>JANYIW010000028.1 GCA_025358645.1 Bacteroidales bacterium | reverse complement strand
AGTTTTAAATGTTCCCACTTGAAAAAGATTGTTTAAATTTGAAAGAAAAAATTATGGCAAAATTTACACTTAAAGGAAATCCCATGAATACCTCGGGAAACCTTCCAGTTAATGGGACTATGGCTCCTGAATTTAAACTCGTAAAGTCAGACCTGGCAAATTTTTCTTTATCAGAGCTTAAAGGGAAGAAAATTATTCTGAATATTTTCCCGAGTCTTGACACCTCTACCTGTGCTTCCGCGATGCGAAAGTTTAACCAGCTTGCAGCGGGTAAGCCTGGTACCGTAGTCCTGGGTATCTCAAAAGACCTTCCTTTTGCACATGGCAGGTTTTGCTCAACCGAAGGAATTACAAATGTTATAACACTATCTGGTTTTCGCGACACAGCATTCGGGAAAGCTTATGGCATAGATATAGTGGACGGGCCTATGGCAGGTCTCTATGCCCGCAGTATCGTTATAGTTGATGCTAACGGTAAGGTTATTTATACCCAGCTTGTTCCGGAGATAACTAATGAACCTGACTATGATCAGGCTCTCGCAAAGATCTGATATTCTGAAAAACAATTCAGGTTGTGTTTTTTTTGAAAGAATTATTGGGATATGAACTTTTCTCAGATACCGGGGCAAAAAGATATTAAAACAAAACTTCTCCGGTCAGTAAAGGAAGAAAGAGTCAGCCATGCTCAGCTTTTTGCCGGACCGGAAGGATGTGGGAGTATGGCGCTGGCTTTGGCTTATGCCCGCTATATCAGTTGTGAAAACCGGACGGATCATGACTCATGTGGTACGTGTAAGTCGTGTGTTAAATATGAGAAACTGATCCATCCCGATCTTCATTTTGTTTTTCCGGTCATAAAAGGGAAAAAAGTAACCGATCCGGTTAGCGATAATTATTTAGCGGAATGGAGAGAGTTCGTAAAGAAAGCTCCATATTTTAATCTGAACAACTGGATGGATTTCATAGAGGTAGGAAATGCCCAGGGAATGATATTTGCTTCGGAAGCCTCTGAAATAATAAAAAAACTGAGCCTTAAGACTTTCGAATCTGACTTTAAGATAATGATAATATGGCTGCCTGAAAAAATGCATCATGCAACAGCCAACAAACTCCTGAAGATGATTGAGGAGCCACCGGATAAAACTCTTTTTCTACTTGTTTCTGAAGAACCGGATAAGGTAATACCTACAATTCTTTCAAGATGTCAGCTTGTCAAAGTCCCCTCCTTCAATAGTCTTGATATTGAAAAATATCTTATAAACAGATTTAATATAGTTGGTGATAAAGCTGCTGATATATCGCGTGTATCAAACGGGAATATAACAAGAGCTATTGAACTTTGTGAAAATGAAGATTCCTCCCTGGCAAATCTTGAACGATTTAAAAGTCTGATGAGATTTGCCTGGAAACGCGACATCATTTCAATTATAAGTTGGGCAGAGGAGATCTCAACAACAGGCAGGGAAGCCCAGAAAAACTTTATTTCTTTTTCTATGAGAATTCTCCGGGAAAACCTGATGTTATCTCTCGATCAGCTTAAAAACAGTTTGGTTTTCCTGACAGGAGACGAGGCAACTTTTTCGGGAAATTTTCACCCCTTCATCAATCAGAATAACATATATCCTCTTACTGAAGAGTTCAATCTTGTCTATTCCCATATTGAATCAAATGGAAATGCAAAAATAATTTTCCTTGACCTTGCATTAAAAGTTACCCGGCTTATCCGCTGACCAAAACACCAAATGTTGAATTTGATTCATTTATTCACTATTTTTGCAGAGTAATTTCTGAATCTAAAGTTTTTTATGACAGATAACGAAGATATTCAAGGGCAGACTGGTGAAGAGACCGGAATGCCTGATATAACATATAAGCCCGGATATAATAAGCTGGATTCTTTCAACTGGTTGAAAGATCTGCCTGAAATACCTGACGAAAAAGACATTTTAGAAATCCGATTTAAGAATACCAGAAAAGGATTTTTCAGGAATGTAAACGGGTTAAGACTTGAAATTGGTGATGTGGTTGCCGTGGAGGCATCTCCCGGCCACGATATAGGAAGAGTTTCGATGGTTGGCCATTTGGTTGAAGAACAACTTAGAAGACTAAAGGTGCGTCCATTACCCGATGATCTGAAAAAAGTTTATCGTAAGGCAAAAGCTGTTGACATTCAAAAGTGGGAGGAGGCAAAAAAACTGGAAGCCACTACGATGTTTCGTTCCAGAAAGATTTCTGAAGAACTTAAACTTAACATGAAGATCGGAGATGTTGAATATCAGGGAGATAAGACAAAAGCTATCTTCTATTACATTGCCGATGAGAGAGTGGACTTCCGCCAGCTTATAAAAGTTCTTGCTGATGAATTCAGGGTAAGGATAGAGATGCGTCAGATAGGAGCACGTCAGGAAGCAGGAAGAATCGGGGGAATCGGTTCATGTGGAAGAGAACTTTGCTGTGCGACACATATTACAAATTTTATTTCAGTCACAACAACTCACGCAAAATATCAGGAGTTATCACTAAATCCCCAAAAACTTGCCGGGCAATGCAGTAAACTGAAATGCTGCCTCTACTTTGAACTGGATTGTTATGTTGAAGCTCAACGGTCATTTCCTCCAAGGGATGTTCCTCTTGAAGCGCTTGACTGTACTGCTTATTTCCAGAAACTGGAAGTTCATAAAGGGCTCTACTGGTATTCAACAGATTCTCATTCAACAGCGAATCTTATTGCGCTGCCGGTTCAGAGAGTCAGGGAGATTCAGGCTGTCAACAGGAAAGGCAAAAAAGTAGATAAGCTTAAGCTGGTCGATGAATCGTGGGAGGTAACTCCAGTCTCACAGGACTTGCTTAAGAACAATAGCCTTACAAGATTTGACCCTCCTGAAAATAAAAGTCTTCAGAACAAGAATCCATTCAAAAGAAAAAACAGAAGATTCAATGATAAAAGTAATAAATAGATTTTCATTCATCTTCGTATTGACTTTCTTATTATTACTCTTATCATGCAACAGCAATGTTGTATATACAAATTCCCAGGCAATGGCTGAAGACACCTGGAAGCTGATGGATATACCCGCTTTTAAAGTTCCAATAACAGATACCCTTAAAAGCAACAATGTTAGTTTTACTATCAGAAGTGGCTCTTCTTTCCCTTTTCGGAATATTTATCTTTTCGTGACCACAACATCCCCTGACGGGAAAAAAATTACTGATACACTTCAGTACAACCTTGCTGACCAAAAGGGAAAATGGTATGGAAAGGGTTTCGGCGATGTGCATGAACTGAACCTGCCATTTAAATCAAATGTGAGTTTTCCTTTAAAAGGGATATACGAGTTTAAGATTCAACATGGTATGCGCATTGAGAATCTAAAAGGTGTCTATGATTTCGGATTGAGAATAGAAAAATACAGAAAATAAATCTCAGGAGGTGGGAAAGAATAAACTGGCGAGATGGACTGAGTTTGGATCTTACGATAATGTTTTCCAGCCTGAAATCAGGGAAGTTTCAGGTAATGATCACCCAATAAAGGGTAAATGGAATCAGGAGCTTTTCAAAAATGAATATCCTATTGTACTTGAACTGGGATGCGGAAAAGGAGAATATACTGTCGGTCTGGCAAAAACTTTCCATCATAACAATTTTATAGGCATCGATATAAAGGGAGCTCGTATGTGGAGGGGAGCCAAAACAGCTAATGAACAGAATCTCCCAAATGTAGCTTTTCTACGAACAAGAATTGAATTCATTAATTCCTTCTTTTCCGAAGATGAGGTTGATGAGATATGGATTACCTTCCCCGATCCTCATCCCGGAGTAGGCAATTCATCTAAAAGACTAACGTCCCCCTGGTTCCTTAATTCCTATCGTCTTTTTCTGAAAGATAAGGGATTAATCCATCTCAAAACTGATAACACGGAACTTTACGAGTTCACAAAGAAAGTTTTAGGTTACAATAACCTTGAAACAACCTTGTCTACCAACGACCTCTATTCGGAAAAGAGTGACAATATCCGTTCTATTAAAACACATTATGAAAAGATTTTTTTGGCCGCGGGTATGAAAATAAACTACCTCTCCTTCAAACTGGATAAAGGAAAAATTATTGAAAATGCCACAGTCAAAGCAAAAAGCGAATAACGACTTTTTCTCTAAGGTATATGAAGTGACAAGATGCATCCCTTATGGAAGAATCACTTCTTATGGCGCCATCGCCCGTTATCTTGGATCGGGAAGATCGGCACGTATGGTTGGCTGGGCACTTAATGTGAGTCATAGCAATCAGGAGTTTATTCCGGCACACCGGGTTGTAAACCGTGATGGACTTCTCACCGGGAAACATCATTTCGGAAATTCAACAACCATGGAACAACTCCTCAGGAATGAGGACATCATAATTGAAGATAACCGGATTATCAATTTCAAGGAGAAATTCTGGGATCCTATGACCGATCTTTAAGCGCTTCAATCTCTGGCTCACTCTAAATTTTTAGCATATTCATTTTGTATTTTGACAAAAAACCGGTAAACTTGCACCTTGTTTATATTTAAATCAAATAAAAATAACAATTTTATACTGATTGTTTTAATATTAAAATAATGTTTTCAAAAGATCAGATATTAAAAGCCCTGTCCAAAGTTATTCATCCGGAAAAAAAGAAAGACATAGTAACTCTGGGTATGATCACAGAAGTTGAATCGCTTGAGAAAGGAATTTCTCTTACTCTCACTCCTGACAAGTCAAATGACCCTTTTATTAATTCAATCAAAAGTACAATTGTAAGGACAATCAAAGAAGTCCTTGGTCCCGATGCCATAATTAACGAAATAAAAGTTCAACCAAAGGTCATAGTAGGGAAACAAAAGGAAATACCACTCAAAGTTCTGCCAGAAGTATCAAATATAATTGCCATCGCATCAGGAAAGGGCGGTGTTGGTAAGACTACAATCTCTGTAAACCTGTCTATCGCTCTTGCCCGGTCAGGCTATAAGGTTGGACTTCTGGATGCTGATATTTTCGGCCCGTCGGTTCCAAAAATGTTCAATGAAGAAAAATTCAGACCCGAAGTAACAAGAGATAAACAAGGCGATCATATTATACCATTAACAAAATTCGGAGTAAAGGTCCTGTCAACCGGATTTTTTGTGGATCCTGCTGAAGCAATTATCTGGAGAGGACCAATGGCATCAAATTTTCTCAAACAACTTATTACACAGGGCGATTGGGGACAACTCGATTTTCTGCTTGTAGACTTACCTCCTGGCACAAGCGATATTCATCTTACTCTCGTTCAAGAGGTTCCGGTAACAGGAGTTGTCATTATCAGCACTCCACAGGATGTTGCTCTTGCAGATGCAATAAAAGGGATTGCAATGTTCAGAAGTGATAAAATTGATGTGCCTGTACTTGGATTGGTAGAAAACATGTCGTGGTTTACACCCGCGGAACTGCCGGAGAACAAATACTACATTTTCGGCAAGGATGGCTGCAGGAAGCTTGCTGAAAAAATGAATGTCCCGCTGCTTGGTCAGATTCCTCTTGTTCAGAGTATCTGTGAAGGCAGTGATAATGGTCAACCCGTAGCGCTGGGAGATTCAATCACTGGATATGCATTTATGGCGCTTGCAGAGCAACTTATTAAGAGTGTCGGACAACGAAATATTGAAAAGAGACCGACAGTTAAACTTGAGATTACTAAATAAATTTACATACAAAATGGCAGAAAATAGTAGTATTAAAGACCGCGTTCTGAAAGCGCTTGAGAGGGTAAGACCTTACCTTCAGTCTGATGGAGGCGACATTGAATTTATTGAAGTGAGTGATGATATGACCGTAAAGGTTAAACTTACTGGCGCATGTAATGGCTGTCCTTACAGTATGCAAACCTTAAAGGCCGGAGTTGAACAGGCTATAATGAAGGAAGTACCCGAAATAAAGAGAGTTATTTCAGCCTGAAAAACAACATCAACTCAATTTTATTTACCTTTGAAATACTATACACAAAGTTAGTTAGTTATAGTATTAAAAGTCACCTATTGGCTTCAAACAAAACATCATATAAATGTCTGGCGCTATTGGGATTATCCATGGCTCTGACATACTGTTCGGTTGAAAAAAACACGGGCGCAACCAGGTTTTACCATGGCATGACCGCCAGATATAATATCTATTTTAATGGTTATGAGAGCTTTAAATCCGGACTGGTAAAAATTTCCAGGGGCTATCAGGATGATTATGCAGAATTATTGAAGGTATTTGAGTACAGCGACCCTTCAACAGCCTCTCTCTGCTCTTCCGACATGGAAAGGGCAATACAGAAAGCCTCAAAACTGATTTCCCTGAAATCAATAACTGCAAAACCGGCAGTGAAGGATTCGCGTCAGCCTTCCGAAAAAGGTAAAGAACTTCTTGAGAGGAAAGAGTATAATAAGTGGGTTGACGACAGTTATCTTCTGATTGGAAAAGCCAGGTTCTACAAACATGAGTATAATGAAGCTACTTCAATATTCAACTATTGTATTAACAATGCAAACGACCCTTTAATTAGGACTGAGGCCATTATCTGGCTGGCCAGAATATATAACGAGACAGGAAATTACAGCGAATCATTCAGATTAGTGAGTGGTTTGGAGATTACAACTGATTTTCCAAAGTCATTAAAATCAATGTACTATACAACTCTTGCTGATCTATTCATTAAACAGAAAAGGTACCCGGAAGCAATTGATCCTCTGGAGAAATCAATTGAAATTGCCTCAGGGAAAAGAACCAGGTACCGGTTGACCTACCTCCTTGCACAATTATATGAAAAGACAGGAAATGGCGCCAAAGCCACATTATTATATCGCGAAGTTGTTAAGATGAATCCGCCTTATGATGTTGAGTTTAATGCCAGAATAAATATTGCTGGTGTTTTTGACGTTAACTCCGGCAATCCGCAGGGAATAAGAAGGGAACTTGAAAAAATGCTCAAAGATTCCAAAAACAAAGACTATCAGGACCAGATCTATTTTGCTCTTGGCAATATATCGATGAAAGCAGGACGCGAGTCAGAAGCCCTCACATACTATAGAAAGTCTGCAATAGCAAAATCGCTGAATCAGAATCAGAAAGGAAGATCTTATCTTGCTCTGGCCGGATATTATTTTAATAAACCAGATTATATGAAGGCGGGGACCTATTATGATAGCGCCCTCTATTTTCTTGACCAGAAGTATCCCGATTATCTGGTTATAAAGACCAAATCACAAGGTCTGAATACCCTCGTCTCTCAATTGACTATAATACAGCGTGAGGACAGCCTGCAAAGAGTAGCCAGGATGCCTGAACCTGAAAGGAATGCTTTAATTTCATCAATAATCGCAAAAACGGTTAAAGATGTAAGTGAAGGCAAAAACGCAGGCAATTCTGACAGATACAATCTTGGACAGTATTATGAGAATGAAAGACGTTTTCAGGGAAATATCGACCAGGAAGGCAAATGGTATTTCTATAATCAGACTGCATTAACTTTTGGCCGGACTGAATTCCGCAAACGATGGGGCGACAGGAAGGTTGAAGACAATTGGAGAAGATCTAACAAAACGAGAGTAACCAATTTACAGGCTTCAAACAACCCAAATGAGGCTACCCAGAATAGTTCTGATACATCTGCCGCCGGAAACGATTATAAAAAACCGAAATTCTATCTGAAGAATCTGCCCTTAAATGACTCTTTAATACTTATATCTGACGATAAGATAGCCATTGCAATGTTAAATGCCGGGAAAGCTTATGCTGAACGCATTAAAGACATTCCAAAAGCAACTGAAATATTTGAATCGCTTATTAATCGTTTCCCTTCCAGCGATCTTGTTCCTGAAACATTATATAATCTTTATAAAGTCAATAAAGAAGAAAAAAATGCAAAATCTGAAACTTACAGACAGCGATTACTCCAAAAATATCCCGACAATGAGTTTGCAAGAATACTGTCCGATCCTGGTTATTACGAGAAGAAAATGGCTGCCCTGAAAATGGCTGAAAAAATTTATAATGATGCTTATAACGCATATAACACTGAAAATTTCGCTAGTGCAATTGCTATAAGCGATGATGCTTTGAAAAAATATCCTCAGGATCAACTCGCCCCTAAATTTTTGCTTATCAGGGCCTATTCTGTCGGAAGAATAAGTGACGAAAGAACTTTCAGGGAAGAACTGAATAATCTTATTAAAGTATGGCCGGAAACAACTGAGAGCAAAAAGGCAGCTGAGTTAATTACATATCTCAACCAGAAAACACCTGAACTTAAAGTTGAAGAAGATAAAAAGATTGCCACTGAAATTTATACAGCTGACACTACTATTACTCATGTTTTTGCTTTGATTATAACTGATCCGGCTTTTAACCTGAACCAGGCATCATTTGATGTGATCAGCTATAACATTGACAACTATACAAATAAGAATTTCAAGACAGAGGGCGCCCTCATTGATAATAAATTTAATCAGATTATAGTATCCGGATTTTCTGATTTTACTCAGGCATTGAATTATTTTAATGCTTTTAAAGCTGAAAAATTTGTAAGAAATCCAACCAGCGCAAAGATGATGACATTTATTATTAGCGTCAATAACCTTAAAGTCTTTACAAACGACAAGAATCCCGAACGCTACCAACTCTTCTTCAGAGAAAAATATCTAAAATGAGGAAAATAAGAATACTGTGGACTGATGATGAGGTGGAAGCCCTGAAACCTCATATTTTTTTCCTGGAGGAGAAAGGGTATGAGATTGATACCTGTTCAAATGGGAATGATACAATCGACCTTGTCAGGCAGAACAGATATGATTTGATATTTCTGGATGAAAACATGCCCGGGCTAAGTGGAATTGAGACATTAAAGCTCATCAAAGAGGTCAGGACCGACATCCCTGTAGTGATGATCACTAAAAGTGATGAAGAAGATTTAATGGAAGCTGCCATAGGATCAGAAATTGCCGATTATCTTATCAAACCAGTCAAACCAAAACAAGTGCTTCTTGTTATAAAAAAGATTCTCGATCAACGACGCCTGATAACGGAAAAAACAACTACAGGTTACAGACTCGAATTCAACCGGATCAGTAGTATGATCTCATCAGCGGCAACCTTTACCGACTGGACAGAGTTGTACAAGAAAATCGTTTTCTGGGAAGCCGAACTTGAAAAATCAACTGATCCCGGGATGACTGAGATTCTTAAGTTGCAGCAGAACGAGGCAAATAATTCATTCTCGAAATTCATTATATGCAATTATCTTGATTGGCTTCGTCCTGAAAATACAAATAAACCGTTGCTTTCCCCTTCGCTTTTTTCACAAAAAATTTTCCCCCGGATAGATCAGAACAGACCTCTTTTCTTTATACTGATCGATAACATGAGGTATGACCAGTGGAAAACTATTTCTGCCGAGTTATCAGGGTTATACAGGGTTATCGAGGAAGAACTCTATTATAGCATTCTGCCGACTTCAACACAATTCAGCAGGAATTCTATCTTCTCGGGGTTAATGCCTTCTGCAATCGCGGAACTTATGCCTGACCTATGGATAAACGATGATGAAGAAGAGGGTAAAAACAATTCCGAAGAAGAGCTATTTAAAGACCTGTTGAAGCGTAAAGGACTTAAATACAAATGGTCATATAATAAAATCAGTAGCAGCCTTGAAGGTAAAAAAGTAAATGAAAAAGTAAGGTCACTGCTTGAAAATGACATCAACATACTTGTTTTCAATTTTGTTGACATGCTCTCGCACGCAAGAACGGAGATAAGTATGATCCGCGATCTGGCTAACGATGAACCTGCTTACAGGAGTCTGACCCGAAGTTGGTTCATGCATTCATCTTTGTTCGAATTACTAAAAACACTTGCTTCACATCCAGTTAAAGTAGTATTCAGCACAGACCATGGTACAATAAGAGTGCAGAATCCTATAAAAATAATTGGTGACAGGAAAACATCCCCTAACCTAAGGTATAAAATGGGCAGAAACCTCGATTACGATCCAAAAAAAGTCTTCGAGCTTACTAATCCGGAAAAAGCAATGCTACCCAAGACAAATTTAAGTTCAAGATATATCTTTGCCATGAACCAGGACTATCTTGTCTATCAGAACAATTATAACTACTACGCCGCTTATTATAAGGATACTTTTCAACATGGCGGGATCTCGATGCAGGAGATAATGATCCCGTTTGCATATCTGGAACCTGTTTAACAACCAGCTTAAAAAACCCTATGGAAATTTTTATAAAAGACAAAAGACATTTATCCTTAGCCGCAAAACAACTTCTCGAACAATCCGGAGATAAAAAAATATTTGCCTTTTACGGATCTATGGGTGCAGGTAAAACAACGATCATCAAGGCCATCTGTGAATCCCTGGGTGCCGTGGATCTTGTCAGTAGCCCTACATTCACTCTCGTAAATGAATACAAGACATCCGGAGGAAAGTCAATATTTCATATCGATTTCTACAGAATCAAGAAACAGGAAGAGGTATACGACTTCGGTATTGAGGAATACCTTACCGGCGATTCATATTGCTTTATGGAATGGCCTGAGCTAATTGAAGAAATCCTTCCTGAGGAAACAGTGAGAGTGCGGATTTCAGTTGATGAACGGGAACATCGAATACTTTCATTATCTTAATAATATAGGATTTTGCTCTCTATTCCAAATTATTTACCTTTGCAGAAATAACTCCTCACAATGATGAATGGCAAAGCCAAGAGCGGAAAAGTCAGTTTTGAGAATACTGTTTTCATGCCAAAAGAGGAACACCTGGAGACTGCTGTCAAAAACCGCAGAATTTCGATTGGTATTCCCTGCGAGAAAAAAGATGACGAGAAAAGAGTAGCGCTGACTCCCGAAACGGTTTATTTACTTGTTGAAAGCAACAATGAAGTTATTGTTCAGAAAGGCGCAGGCCTCGGAGCAAATTATACAGATAAAGATTACAGTGAGAATGGCGCTATAATAAGTGACTCTCCTGCAAGGGTCTACAGTGCTGATGCGGTAATAAAGGTTGCCCCGTTTTCAGAGAAAGAAACTGAATATCTTAAAGGAAATCAGGTAATCTTATCATACCTGAATGTCCTTAAACTAAATGAAGAAACTCTTTGGAAACTAATAAGAAAAAAAGTTACTGCTATCGCATTTGAAAAGATAAGTGACAATAACGGAAAAATGCCTGTTGTAGAGTCTATGAGCGAAATTGCAGGGATAACCTCGGTTCTGATTGCATCGGAATATCTCAGTAATTTGCATGGAGGTAAGGGAGTGATGCTTGGCGGAATTACCGGAGTCACTCCAACAGAGGTTGTCATCTTAGGTGCAAATACTGCAGGTGAATATGCCGCAAGAGCAGCTATCGGACTTGGTTCTACCGTAAAAATATTCGACAATTCCCTCCCCCGTCTGAGAAGCTTTCAGAATATTCTCGGACAGCGTCTTCAGACTTCAGTTTTTCATCCCCAGGTTCTCAAAAAAGCGCTTAAATCAGCCGATGTGCTGATTGGCGCAATTGAGCTCGAAGATCTCAAGCCCTGGTACTACATTACAGAAGATATGGTACAGAGTATGAAAAAAGGAGCAGTTATAATTGACCTGAGCATTGATCGTGGCGGTTGCATCGAAACAACTGAATGTCGGGCCATGAAAGATCCTGTTTATGAGAAACATGGGGTAGTCCATTTTTCCGCGTGGAATCTTCCATCCCGTGTATCGCGTACTGCTTCTATAGCTATGAGTAATATATTCACTCCTTTGCTTCAGAGTATGGCCGATGCAGGAGGAATTGCCCAGTTGCTGAAATATGATCAGGGAGTACGAAACGGCGCCTATTTATATAATGGTATGCTCACTAATGAAACACTCGGCCAGAAGTTTGGAATTATATCTAAAGATCTCGATCTCCTGATATCAGCCTTCTGATTATCAGACATATCGAAGAGTAGCAGTTTTCCCATTTACTTCAATAGTTGCCCGCTTTCCTATATAGAATGCCCTGTTATCAGAGATATGACCGGCAGGAAAGTTGAAAAGGATTGGGTAATTAAATTCACTCACGATCCCGAGTATAGTCTCTTCAATATTTTTTCCCCACGGGATTTTAGATTCCTCAATCTTATTCATTCCACCGATAACCAATGCAGACAGTCCATCAAGCTTCCCTGATAGTTTAAGAGAGGTTAGCATCCTGTCGATATGATAATAATACTCCCCCATATCTTCAATAAACAGTATTTTACCTTTAGTTGATATCTCTGCCTTAGTTCCTGATAGACTATTTATAAGAGAAAGATTCCCTCCGGTCAGTTCGCCGTTCACTTTCCCCTGCTTATAAAAATTACCGGTCCATTCGTGAGATACATTATCGCCGAATAAGGCTTTTTTTAAAGAGGGTAATGTTTCACTGCTCTTGTTGGTATTATTAAAGTTAAAAGGCATTTCTCCATGAACCGACATGACTCCATATACCTCATTTAGCCACATAAGCATGACAGTCATATCGCTGAATCCCGAATACCATTTTGGGTTATTCTTCAAAACCGAAAAATCTGCCTTGTCAATTATTTTAGAAAGACCATAACCGCCTCGTGAGCAGAAAACTGCCTTAATATGGTCATTATCTGTCATCTCCTGTAGATCGGATAATCGCTCCTGATCACTGCCTGCAAAAGGACCATCCCGTTTAGATGCATTTTTCCCTATTCGGGCTTTCAATCCCCATTTCTCAAGAAATGTTACAGCTTCAGTCAATAAATTTTCATCTATGTAAAACGAAGGAGAAATTATTGCCACTTCATCCCCCGTTTTCAAAAAAGGAGGTTGTATCTTTTTTGCGGTCATATATACAATATTTTAAGCAAAAGTAAAGCATTGTATTCCCTAATACAAGTAAGCTGGACAAATCTTAATTTATTATCTTTGGTCGATTAAAAAAAAGCTATTACCTCATTATCAGTCTTATGAAGAACTTCAAAAGATATCTTGTCACCTCAGCCCTTCCTTATGCTAATGGCCCGATACACATTGGTCATCTGGCAGGGGTTTATATACCATCTGATATTTATACCAGATACCTGAGAATGAAGGGAGTGGATGTGATATCAATCTGTGGTTCTGATGAACACGGCATTCCGATAACTCTTAAAGCCAGGAAAGAAGGCGTTACACCACAGGAGATTGTTGACAGATATCATTCAATAAATAAAAAGGCGTTTGAAGATTTTGGAATTGCTTTCGATATCTATTCACGCACATCAAATAAAGTACATTACGAGACTGCTTCAGAGTTTTTCAGGACTCTTTATGATAAAGGTGAATTCACTGAAAAAACTTCTGAACAGTATTATGATGAAGAAGCAGGTTGTTTCCTGGCCGACAGGTATATAATGGGCACTTGTCCGCATTGTGGAAATGAGAATGCTTATGGTGATCAATGTGAGAAATGTGGAACTTCACTCAGTCCTGAAGACCTGATTAATCCTCACTCTACAGTCAGTGGAAGTAAGCCGGTATTACGCGAGACGCTTCATTGGTATCTTCCTCTCGATAAATATGAACCATGGCTTAAAAAATGGATTCTCGAAGATCATAAAGAGTGGAAAGTAAATGTGTATGGGCAATGTAAATCGTGGCTCGATCAGGGTTTGCATCCGAGAGCGGTCAGCCGTGATCTCGATTGGGGAGTTCCCGTGCCGGTTGAGGGTGCAAAAGGTAAAGTTCTCTATGTCTGGTTCGATGCCCCTATCGGTTATATCTCTGCTACTAAAGAACTCACCCCCGACTGGGCGAAATACTGGAAGGATAAGGAGACAAAAATGGTTCATTTTATAGGGAAGGATAACATTGTTTTCCATTGTATTGTTTTCCCGGCAATGCTTAAAGCCGAGGGAAGCTATATCCTTCCTGAAAATGTTCCTGCCAATGAGTTTCTAAATCTCGAAAACGATAAGATCTCAACTTCAAGAAACTGGGCCGTCTGGCTACACGAATACCTTGAAGATTTTCCCGGAAAACAGGATGTATTGAGATATTCTCTTTGTGCCACTGCGCCTGAGACAAAAGATAATGATTTCACCTGGAAAGATTTTCAGGCAAGAAACAACAATGAACTCGTTGCAATACTTGGAAACTTCGTAAACCGGACACTTGTTCTGACCAATAATTATTACAACAGGAAAGTTCCGGAAAGAGGCAATACAGATTTGAATGATGATTTTGTCCTGAATGAGATCAGACGTTTTAAGGAAAATGTGGAAACTTGTCTTGAAACATACAGGTTTCGGGAAGCTCTGAAGGAAGCTATGAACCTCGCACGACTTGGTAATAAGTATCTTGCCGATACCGAGCCCTGGAAGGTTATAAAAACCGATCCTGAAAGAGTGAAAACTATAATGAATATAGCCCTTCAGATAACTGCAAATCTGACTATTATCTGTGAGCCTTTTCTCCCGTTTTCAATGGAAAAATTACGCGGCATGGTCAATTTAGGTAAACTTAAATGGGAATATGCCGGTAAATCAGATCTGTTAATTCCCGGGCATATAATTAACATACCGGAATTGCTTTTTGAAAAGATTGAAGATGATGAAATTACAAGACAGGTGGATAAGCTTCAGGCAACAAAAAAAGCCAATGTGGAATCCGGATCAAAAACAACCCCGGTTAAAGAAATTGTGAATTTTGATGATTTTAACAAAATAGATATCAGAACAGCAACTATCCTTGAAGCAGAAAAGGTTCCTAAAACCACAAAACTGCTTAAACTAAGGATTGATACCGGGATAGATATACGAACTATTGTATCAGGTATCGCTGAGTACTATGATCCTGCAACCATCATAGGTAAGCAGATATCAATCGTTGCCAATCTCGAACCCCGGAAGATAAAAGGTATTGAATCAAAAGGAATGATCCTTATGGCTGAAGATAAAAACGGAAAATTAGTAATGGTTACTCCGATTGATAACGTAAGTAATGGAAGTATGATAAAATAACTATTTCTTTCTCGAGATCCACGTCCCGGGGAATTTTTTCGTTATACTGTCTTTTTTGATAACAGCTGCTTTCATATCATTACACATCATTGCACTAACTCTGTAAAACCCGTTATCAACGGTTTCAATCTCAGGTGAAAAGCCATCATCTTTTAACATATTTACCTGCAAATCAGCATTTTTTCTGGATTTAAAACTACCAGTTATAAGATAGTAAACTTTGGCTTCCGGAACAACCGGTATAATTACATCACTTTCAGTAGACTCCGCTACCAGTGGGATAGGATTCTCCTTTATTTCTTCTGATGCAATATTAGTACCCTCATCCACAGCTTTTTTATTATTTTCAAATTCAGCCGTTACGAGTGGATTCATTGTTGTTGTTTCAATCTTTCCCTTGAAGAGATCTGTTCTCAAGGGAACTGCGACAATCAATGCAAGAAGAGGAACGATTACTGCTGCCCGCCATAATATCTTTCTTACTGATGCCTGCTTTACCGGATCCCTTTCAATATGTCGTGTGATCCGTTTTCTTACATCATATCCTTCAAGAGGTAAACATTGAAAAGGTTCAAGCCCATAGGAATCAAGATGATAATTTGCATTCGTGTCCGGCTCGAACTGAACATTACCCTCGATGTTATTGATAAAACTTCCAATATTATCAAAAACAACTTTCTCTCCCTTTTCAAGCTTTTTCCGAAGTCCGGCAACAAATTCTTCGACTAAAATTCTGGCATCACCATAATTTATCTTAGCAGAGACAGAGATCCTTCCTACCAGAAGACCATCATTATGATTCAGGTTCCTGTTAAAAGATATCTGCTTTACGGGGGGATAGAAAGTACCGGTGTTTTTGTCAATCCTGGCAGGTGCGTAGTTTCCTATAAAACCGCCAAACCCCGGTACAATAACACAGTCGTGCCCAAATAATAATTCCCGTATAATAGCGGTTACATCCACAGCCAATTCTTCTTTTAATCAATACAAATTTAAGAAAAATTAATTAACCACAATAAATATTCGAAGAGGTTATCTTTTTGAGCTGTACTTATTCCGTTTCCCCTGATATTCTACCACATCCACCCAAAAAAATCTTATCTTCGTATTTCCAAATTTTCGCATTAGATGAGAGATATACAAATGGTCGACCTGAGGGCACAATATGAGAAGATCGGCCCGGAAATAGACAATGCAATAAAATCAGTTCTCGTATCAACATCTTTTATAAAAGGGCCTGATGTTAAGTTATTTGAACAAGAGCTTCAGGAGCATATTGGTATAAAACATGTGGTTTCCTGTGCAAACGGAACCGATGCACTGCATCTTGCAATGATGGTTCTTGGACTAGTACCCGGAGATGAGGTCATAACAACAGATTTTACTTTTATAGCTACCGTTGAGGCTGTTGCCTTGCTTGGCCTTAAACCGGTTATTGTTGAACCTGAATCAGGAAGTTTCAATATCTCAGTTGAAGCAATACAAAAAGCTATCACACCAAAAACAAAAGCTATTGTTCCTGTACATTTATTCGGTCAGTGCGCTGACATGGAAAGCATAATGGAGCTGGCAAATAAACATAATCTTTTTGTTATCGAAGATGCAGCACAGGCAACCGGAGCAGATTACATCTTTAAAAATGGAGCTACAAAAAAAGCCGGAACCATTGGACATATTGGTACTACATCATTTTTCCCCTCCAAAAACCTGGGTTGTTACGGTGATGGAGGAGCTCTCTACACTAACGATGATTCTTTTGCTAATAAGCTGAGGAGCATCGCTAACCATGGCATGAAAGTAAGATATCATTATGATGATATTGGTGTTAATTCAAGATTAGACACGATTCAGGCAGCAATCCTCAGGGTAAAACTAAAACATCTTTCGAAATTCAACGAGGCAAGGAAAGCGGTCGCTGACCAATACGACGAAGCATTTTCCCCGTGCAGTTCAATATCCATTCCGGAGAGAGTAAAATATTCCACTCATATATTTCATCAATATACAATCAAGGTAAAAAACGGGCAAAGAGATGAACTGAAGAAATTTCTGGAGACAAAAAATATACCATCAATGGTTTATTACCCGGGTCCTCTTCACCTGCAAAAAGCTTATGGATACCTCGGCTACAAAGCCGATGATTTTCCTGTTACGATAGCGCTGTGTAAAGAGGTATTGTCCTTGCCGATGCATCCTGATATGGATAGGGATCAGGTTGATTACATTACACTTAATGTCCTGGAATTTTTCAATAAATAACCATAATGGAGAAAATATATTTTGCTCACGAAACGGCTGTGATAGATGATGGCTGTAAGATTGGAAAAGGAACAAAAATATGGCACTTCAGCCATGTTATGACGGGTTCGGAAATTGGTGAAAACTGTAATATAGGCCAGAATGTGGTAATCTCTCCGGGTGTAAAACTGGGGAGGAATGTTAAAGTTCAGAATAATGTCTCCCTGTATACGGGTGTCACTTGTGAAGATGACGTATTCCTTGGTCCATCGATGGTATTTACAAACGTAATAAATCCGCGAAGCGCAATAATCCGTAAAGATAGTTACTATACTACAATCGTGGAAAAAGGCGCTTCGATAGGAGCAAATTCGACGATAGTATGCGGAAATAAAATAGGGACCTTTTCATTTATCGGTGCAGGGGCAGTTGTAACAAAGGACGTTAAACCTTATGCTCTTGTAGTTGGGAATCCAGCCAGACAGACCGGATGGATGAGTGAATACGGACATAAACTTAATTTTGACACTTCAGGACTTGCTTCCTGTCCTGAAAGTGGAGAGCGGTACAAGATTGAGGATGGCAAAGTTTCTAAAATATTTTAGTATTTTTATGAGCCTTTTTATAGCATAGGTATGACAGAGTCTCCAAAAAACTTCGGGATAATAGGTGTTGCAGGTTATATAGCTGTCAGGCATCTTCATGCAATTAAGGAAACAGGCAACAACCTTCTTGCCAGTCTTGATAAATTTGATAGTGTCGGACGAATTGATAGTTATTTCCCTGAAAGTGATTTTTTCGTCGAGTTTGAGCGGTTTGACAGACATTTTGATAAACTTAAACGAACCGGAACTAAAATTGATTATGTAAGTATCTGTTCTCCTAATTACCTTCATGATTCTCATATAAGGTTTGCACTTCGTCATCAGGCTGAGGCTATCTGTGAGAAGCCGATTGTGCTAAATCCGTGGAATATAGATGCTTTGCAGGAGATTGAAAATGAGACCGGACGTAAAATATACACTGTCCTTCAACTTCGTCTTCATCCGAAAATACTGGAACTACGGGAAAAGATCAGGAATGGCCCGAAAGATAAGATTTATGATATTGACATGACTTATGTAACCAGCCGTGGAAACTGGTATTCAATATCATGGAAAGGAGATATTCAGAAATCAGGTGGTGTGGCAACCAATATAGGTATTCATTTTTTTGATATGCTGAGCTGGATCTTCGGCGATACCCGGAAAAATATTGTTCATATCTCAAAACCTGATAAAGCCGCGGGATACCTCGAACTTGAAAATGCAAGAGTAAGATGGTTCCTCAGTCTCGATTATGATGATATTCCGACTTCAGTTAAACAAACCGGGAAAAGGACATTCAGATCTATCACTGTCAATGGTGAGGAGATAGAATTCAGTGAAGGATTTGGCGACCTGCATACAGTCACGTATAGAGAAATACTGGCAGGCAGGGGATTTGGTCTTAAAGAAGCCCGCCAGTCAGTGGAGACTGCATATACAATCAGAAATGCAAAACCTGTCGGACTACAGGGAGATTATCATCCATTACTAAAATCGAAATAGAATATGTACAATAAACTTCTTAACAAGAAGACAAAACTATCTGTCATAGGCCTTGGTTATGTGGGTTTACCTATTGCACTTGAGTTCGCAAAACAAATAAAGGTTATTGGGTTTGATATAAGACCGGACAGGATTGAACTTATGAAAAAGGGCATAGATCCCAGTAATGAACTTACATCAGAAGCATTTAAGGATACTGATATAGTTCTTACAAGTGATCCTTCAGACCTGAAAACCGCTTCATTTCATATTATTGCAGTGCCTACTCCCACCAACAAAAATAATCTGCCTGATCTGACTCCGGTGCTCAAAGCATCTGAAATTGTTGGTAAAGTTTTAAAAAAAGGAGATTATGTAGTCTATGAATCAACTGTTTACCCTGGATGTACCGAAGATGATTGCATCCCGGTACTCGAGAGGTATTCTGAATTAAAATGCGGTATTGATTTTAAGGTCGGCTTCTCACCCGAACGAATAAATCCTGGCGACAAGAATCATACTCTTACCAAAATAGTAAAAGTAACTAGCGGCTGCGATGCTGAATCAGCCGAAAACATCGCAAAAATATACGAACTAATTATCAAAGCAGGTGTTTTCAGGGCAAGCTCCATTAAGGTGGCAGAAGCAGCAAAAATCATAGAAAATACACAGCGTGATATTAATATCGCTTTTATGAATGAACTGTCGATCATCTTTAACCGGCTGGGTGTCAATACATTTGAAGTTCTTGAGGCAGCAGGAACAAAATGGAACTTTCTTAAATTTTACCCGGGTCTGGTAGGAGGACATTGCATAGGTGTCGATCCTTATTATCTCTCATTCAAGGCAAAGGCGCTTGGGTATCATCCTCAGATGATCGATTCAGGAAGATTCATCAATGATAGTATGGGCAGATATATTGGAAAACAGACAGTCAAAAAAATAATTGCTTCGGGTAAGAATCTTAAGGGAGCACGTGTTTTAATTATGGGTATTACCTTTAAAGAAGATGTTACCGATATTCGTAATTCAAAGGTCATAGATATTATAAAAGAACTCGATGATTTCGGAATATCAGTCGATGTTATCGATCCGGGAGCCGGGAAAAATGAGGTTAGAGAAGAGTATAAGATTGACCTGAAATCTCAACCCGCCGGAAAGTACGATGCAGTAATCGTCGCTGTGAGTCATAAAGAATATTTAAACCTGGATGAATCATTTTTTACTTCTTTGGTAAATGAGGATGGAATCGTTGTTGATGTAAAAGGCATTTTTCGTGGAAAAATAAATAATCATACATACTGGAGCCTGTAAATGAAAAAGAAAATCCTGGTAACCGGAGGAACCGGATATATCGGTTCGCATACGACCGTTGAACTAATTGAGGAGGGATTCGATGCAGTTATTATTGATAACCTGTATAACTCTGAAGCTGGCGTAGTCGACAGAATACATAAAATAACAGGAGTCAGACCACTTCTGGAAGTACTCGACCTGTGCGACCTGGAAAAGCTTGACGGATTTATTCAAAAACACAGAGATATCTCATCAGTCATCCACTTTGCAGCCTATAAAGCTGTGGGCGAGTCAGTTAATAAACCTTTGGAATATTACCGGAATAATCTTTTATCATTGGTTAATCTCCTTAGCGTTATGAAACGCTATGGTATCCCCAACCTGGTATTTTCTTCCTCCTGCACGGTATATGGGCAGCCGGAAAAGCTCCCGGTGACAGAGGATGCTCCTCTGCAACCGGCCACTTCCCCGTATGGAAATACCAAACAGGTTGGTGAAACTATAATAAGAGATACAACAGTTTCCGACAAAAACGTCAGAGCTATTTCATTAAGATATTTCAATCCAATCGGGGCACACCCTTCTGCTCTGATAGGCGAACTACCAAGAGGCGTTCCTGAAAATCTTGTCCCCTATCTGACTCAAACAGGATATGGTATAAGGGAGGAACTTAAAGTTTTCGGAGATGATTATAACACCCCTGATGGATCGTGCGTAAGGGATTACCTTCATGTGGTTGATCTTGCAAAAGCACACGTAGTTGCAATAAAAAGGCTTATTGAAGGCAAAAACAAAGCAAATTATGAGGTCTTTAACCTTGGTACCGGGAACGGAGTATCAGTTCTCGAGGCTATAAAATCATTCGAGCGTGTTTCGGGAATTAAACTTAAGTACAGGATAGTAGGAAGAAGAGCCGGAGATATAGAAAAAATATGGGCCGATCCCTCTTTCGCGAATAAAGAACTAGGCTGGAAAACTCTAAGTTCCCTTGATGAAGCAATGAAAACAGCCTGGGATTGGGAAAAGATCCTCAGGAGTAATAAGATATAACTATGCAACGAACAATTCTAATTACCGGGGGCGCCGGGTTTATTGGATCGCATGTGGTACGAAGATTTATTGCCAAATATCCTGATTACCTTATTGTTAATGCTGATAAACTTACCTATGCAGGTAACCTGGAAAATCTTACCGATATAGAAAAAGCTAAAAACTATAAGTTTGAAAAAATTGATATCGTTGAAAAGCAATCTGTTCTGGATCTTTTCAAGAAATACAATTTTGACGGAGTAATCCATCTGGCTGCCGAATCGCACGTTGACCGTTCTATTACCAGTCCCGATGAATTTGTCTTTACTAATATAGTGGGAACCGTAAATCTGCTTAATGCGGCTCTTAACAATTGGAGAAGCTCCTTCGAAGGAAAGCTTTTCTATCATATTTCGACTGATGAAGTATATGGCTCACTTGGTAAAGAAGGCCTCTTCACAGAAAAGACAGCCTACGATCCCAGAAGTCCATATTCAGCTTCAAAAGCCAGCTCCGACCATCTTGTA
>JANYIW010000411.1 GCA_025358645.1 Bacteroidales bacterium | reverse complement strand
TATTCCGCTTGCATTATCGAGAGCTCCGTTTACAACTTTACCTGCTTTGCCAACTGCATCAAGGTGGCCACCTACAATAATAACTTCGTTTTTAAGAACCGGATCACTGCCTTCAATAATTCCTATTACATTGCACCCTTTACCTTCCGGATGTCTCGTCGTATTAGCTTTTATAGTAATTATTTTACCTGTATTGAATGATCCGGGTTTCATTGTTTTTATTATCTTGTCAGTGAGATCTTTGTTGGTTGTTTTAAGACCCGTAAATATGTCATTAAGTGGGTCTGTCCCGATTCCGCAAACTATTATTGAAGGATCGTATGTTATGTTTGGATTTGCACCTATTCCATCTATATAAAGGAATCCCGTAGCCCCATGTTTTACGGCATTTTCAAGCTTATACTGATGGTAGCAGTAAGCAACCCATTTTTTGTATTCAGGATTACGGGGATCGGTGTATGGCACGTCCCTGTTAAGAAGAACAATTTTCCCTTTTACATCAATTCCTTTATAATCGTCATAGTTAAGTTCGGGGGCAGTTACACCATAACCTACAAATATTACCTCAGCAGTTATATCCCCGCTACCTGAATTCATTCCGGGATAATATTCATCGGGATACGTGTAATTCTTTTTTATTATGGAACCATCTGCCAGGGGCAAATTTAATGTCAGGCTTCCGATATCATTCACTGTTGTATAAGCGAAATTAAACCACTGAAAATAATCTCCATTATCTGCCGCGGGTTTAATTCCCCATTCTTTAAATTTCCCGGCAACCCATTCAGCGCTTGCAATATATTCAGGAGTACCGGTGAGCCTGCCATTAAACTCCGGAGAGCAAAGCTTCTCAATCCAGGTCATCATCTCCTCACTATGGATAGTATGAAATTGTTTAAGCAATTTTGTTTCAAAATCATCCTGCGAATATATTATCCCTGAAGCTGAGAAAAACAGGACTATTAAAAAAGATATCTTTCTTTTCATATAAACTGGGTTTTTAGAAAGGCTAAAAGTAAAAGAAAAAATGATTTGGAGCGAACGACCATGGTTCTTTTACCTGGTATTCTCAAAAAAGGACAATATTTACTCAATCCTGACTTTGATCCTTAGAGTGCTTCCTGAAGTTACATGGTTAGTTATAGACAGGTTATTTATTACTTTTACGAAAAAATCATGGACTATTCTCTTTTGTCGAATGCTCCCCTTTTCAAAGGAATTACTCCTGGTGATATTGAAACAATTCTTGCTTCCGTACCTTTCAGAGTTAAGAAATTTCAGTCAGGTTTAATGATATCTCAAAGCGGAGAACCGGTCAATTCACTTATGGTTGTGATAAGCGGGATTGTGAAGGGTGAAATGGCAGACTATTCAGGTCGTGTAATAAAAATAGAGGATATTCCTGCGCCGGGAGCTCTGGCTTCTGCCTTCATATTCGGAAACCGGAACAGATTTCCTGTTAATGTAATTGCAGTTTCAGATGGAGAATTGCTTTTAATTGATAAGCCTGATTTTCTCATATTGTTAATGAGGAATAATATTCTTTTGGTTAATTTTCTGAATATGATCTCAAATCGTTCCCAATTCCTTTCCGAGAAAATAAAATTCCTGAATTTTAAAACAATAAAGGGTAAGCTTGCACATTATATCCTTCAGAAAGCAGGAAAGTACGGAACTTCTGTCACATTGGATATGACACAAAGTGACCTTGCTGATTTTTTTGGAGTTACCAGACCATCTGTGGCAAGGGCAATTGGTGACCTTGAAGAAGAAGGCTATCTGAAAGCAAAAGGCAAGAACATTAAGCTAATTGATAAAGAAGGACTTGCAGATCTTACAATTGACTTATAGGTTATTCCTTTTCTTGCAGAACATT
Organism: Bacteroidales bacterium; assembly: GCA_025358645.1. Lineage (GTDB taxonomy): Bacteria > Bacteroidota > Bacteroidia > Bacteroidales > VadinHA17 > LD21. The sequence continues at coordinate 7,695 of JANYIW010000411.1, read as the reverse complement.
CTTTAGAAGGAACTGATCCTTCCTCCCCGAGGTGTGTATTTTACGGCATTTGACTTTATTTAAGTCCTCTGTTTATCAGGAGAGCATCAATACTTGGTTGTTTTCCACGGAAAGCAATATACATATCAAGAGGATCTTTGGTTCCTCCCTTGGAAAGTATCTCTTTTTCAAATCTTGCAGCCACCTCTTTGTTGAAGATGTTTCCCGTTTCTTTGAATGCCTGGAAGGCGTCGGCATCAAGTACTTCACACCATATATAACCATAATAACCTGCTGAGTAACCACCTGCCCAAATGTGATTGAAATAAGTGGAACTGTACCTTGGTTTTATTTCAGGTATCAAACCATATTTGTCCATAGCTTTTTTCTCAAAATCTCTTATATCAATGTCAACAGGTTCTTTGATGGAATGATATTCCATGTCGAGAAGGGCAGCAGCAAGGTACTCAACTGTCTGAAATCCGGTATTGAATTTGCCTGATTTTACCAGTTTATCAACCAGTTCTGCAGGAATAACTTCGCCGGTCTGGAAATGTTTTGCGTATACTTTAAGTACCTCTGGTTCCAGAACCCAATGCTCCATAATCTGAGATGGCAGCTCTACAAAATCACGTGGCAATGAACCTCCGGGATAAGTTTTATCTGAAAGAAGTGCGGCCAGTGCATGACCAAATTCGTGGAACAGGGTACTGGCTTCCTCTGATGTCAATAGAGCAGGTTTACCATCGGAGGGAGGAGTTGAGTTTGTTACCATAGTCACTATCGGATTAATCATTTTCCCATCGATATCACGGCTCTGCCCCCTGTATGCCCCACACCATGCTCCACCCCGTTTTGAGAGACGCGGATAGTTGTCAATCATCAGAATACCAACGTGTTTGCCACTACGTTGAACTTCAAAAGTATTTACGTCGGGATGATATTTTGGTATATCTGTTCTCCTTGAGAATGTAAGTCCGTATAGTTGATTGGCTACGTAAAACATCCCTTCCATTACATTGTCAATTTTAAAATATGGACGCATTACTTCGTCATCAAGATCATATTTTTCTTTCTTGATCTTTTCATTGTAGTACCACCAGTCCCATGGTGCAAGTTTGAATTTGCCTCCTTCTTTGTTTATCAGTTCCTGTTGAGCTGCAGCTTCTGCCTTAGCCACCGGTAAAGCAGCGTCCCATACTTGTCCAAGGAATGTATACACTTTCTCTGGTGTTTTTGCCATAGTTCTTTCAAGCACAAAATCAGCAAAACTATCATAACCAAGAAGATGTGACCTTTCGACCCTCAGTTTGGCGATTTTTGCAATTATTGCTTTATTATCATGATTATTATCATTATCCCCTTTCATAAAATATCCAGTAAAAAGCTTTTGTCGCAGATCACGACGATCAGAATACTGCAGGAAAGGTGTCATGCTTGGAACCTGCAGAGTGAATACCCACTTGCCATCCATCTTCAGAGATTTTGCCATACCGGCGGCCTGCGTTATTACTCCTTCCGGCAATCCGGATAGATCCTCTTTTTTATCGATAACAAGATTGAATCCATTGGTTTCAGCCAGGAGGTTTTGTCCAAATTGTACAGAAAGAAGTGAAAGATCTTTGTTAATCTTGCGAAGCTTATCCTTATCTTCCGGTGATAATGCCGCTCCGCTTCTTACAAAGTCTTTATAGGTATCATCCAGAACCTTCTTCTCTTCCTCAGTAAGCTTAAATTTTGCCTTGTTTTCATATATTGATTTTATCTTACTAAAAAGAGTATCATTAAGGTTGATATCATCCCTGTATTTCGAAGAAATAGGTGAGAGCTCCCTGTTTATTGCCTGCAGAGAATCATTTGTATTGGCAGAATTAAGTGCACCAAATACACTACTTACTCGTTGCAGTAGCTGACCACTATAAGCGAATGCTTTAATAGTGTTCCCGAATGTCGGCTCTCCAGGATTATTTATGATTGTTTTTACCTCTTTTTTCTGTTCTTCAAAACCTTTGAGAAAAGCTGGCATAAAATGAACCGTTTTTATTTGTTCAAAAGGTGGTACCTGGAAAGGGGTATCATAAGTATTGAAGAAAGGGTTATCGCTCTTTACTTCCTTTTTGCAACCGTATGTAAACACTATTACTGCGAGATAAATAAGAATCAAAGCCTTTTTCATATAAGATATTTTGGTTTAGGTTAGTTTTTCAGGTCGCAATATACAAAAAAAAGAAAAGGCACCTGGCGGTGCCTTTTCCCGATTAACCTAAACCTGATCGTTGAATACGCCGAACGGCGATTGTAGAAAAATTAAAACTATCCTTAAATTATATTTTTTATAGTCACTAATATTAACTTATAACAAATGAAGCTTTAAAAATGTTTAAATATTTTTTTTGTTTTCATTCAATATATAGACGTTTGACGACTAAAAATGTTGCATGGTTCTTTGTTAATGATTTGTTAATCATTTGTTAAAATTATGTATATAATTGAATAACAGAGGTATAATTTTATTCAGTGTTGAAATGAAGCTTGAGATCTTAATCTTAAATGCAATAAATTTCTATTGCTCACTTATAATATTTAAATTGCACTCATATCAGAATTCAGATGATCGCAAAATTGAAATATCGCTTCATGATGCAACGCCTCGGCAGAAGGCTTTATTGCTGTCTCATGTTCTACAGCTTCTGACCATCCTTTTATTCTGATCTTCAGATTAAAGATCTCCTTTTAATAATTCAAATTATCCGGTTCAATTAATTACCCTTTTCTATGAAAGGACTTATTTTCAGTATTAAACGATATTCGATACACGATGGTCCGGGTATCAGGGTCACTGTTTTCATGAAAGGATGTCCACTGAACTGTTCGTGGTGCCATAATCCCGAAGGCATATCTCCATTTCCCGAAACTGTGTTGCAGACAAACAGAATAGGTGACAGAGAATTCAGTAGTAATGTGGAGGCAGGAAAATATTATACAGTAGACGACATTCTTGAAATTCTTGACAAAGAGAGGGTTTTCATTAATCAGTCAAAAGGAGGTGTCACTTTCTCGGGTGGAGAACCAATGCTACAGGCAGAATTTCTACGCGAGGCATTAATGGCCTGTAAGGGAAAAGGATATCATACAGCAGTTGACACTTCGGGATATTCATCAATAGATAATTATAGTTCAATTATACCTTTCACCGATCTTTTCCTTTTCGACATTAAGCATCTTGATGAAGCCAGGCATATTGAATTAACAGGTGTGTCAAATATCAGTATACTTGATAATTACAGACAATTATTGGCAAGTGGTAAAGATATTATGGTTCGAATACCTGTAATCCCCGGTTTTAATGACGATCCTGAGTATTTGGAGAGACTAAAACAATTTCTTATAACAACAAAAACAAATTCACTAAAGAAGATAAACCTTTTACCATACCATAAGATAGGATCTTCGAAATATAAAAGATTCAATATTCCTTACAGAATGGGAGATGTTGAAACGCCTTCAGAAGATAAAATGCAGATTATGAAGGAATTATTCCTGGAAACAGGAGTTAAAGTTAAAATTGGAGGATGAAGAAAATAGTAAATTCGAAAGAGAAAGTAATTTACCCCCTTCCTAACCTTCCCCCACGGGGGAAGGAACCCAATTTTAAGGGAGGTCATTTCCCCCTTGGGGGAAATAAGAAAGGGGGTTATTGAATAGGATGAATTAAGCACTATACTAATAAATCAACTTATGAAAATTTCACCAAGAGTTTTAAAATTAAGAGCTCAGAGCCTTAATGCAATTGAAAAAATCAGCATTGAAAGAGCTTTGCTTATAACTCAGTTTTATAAGAGTGATGAAGCACAAGGATTATCTGTACCAGTGAAAAGGGCCAGGGCTTTTGAATATCTCCTGAAAAATAAAAAGATATGTATCAACGAAGGCGAACTGATAGTGGGCGAGAGGGGACCTGCTCCAAAGGAGACGCCTACTTATCCTGAAATAAGTCTGCATTCCATGAATGATCTCGAGATTCTCAACTCAAGGGAAAAAGTCTTCTTCAAGGTAGATGAGGATGTGAAAAATAGCTATGAAAAAGAGATTATTCCTTACTGGAAAGGAAAGAGCAATCGTGACAGGATAATGTCACTAATGACTCCCGAATGGATGAATGCATACAATGCAGGGATGTTTACTGAGTTTCAGGAGCAGCGTGCTCCTGGTCATACTGTGCTGGGATACAGGATGTTCAAAACAGGGTTTCTTGCTGTGAAGGATGAGATAAAGAAGGCGAAAGAAGCTCTCGATTTTATAACAGATGATCAGGCATCTGAAAAGGTTGAAGAGCTTAATGGAATGGATATAGCCTGTGATGCAATCATCATGTACGCTAACCGTAATGCTGATGAACTTGAAAGACTTTCCATGTCAGAAAAGAATTCCAATAGGAAAAAGGAATTGTTAAAAATGGCTAAAGTATGCCGGAAGGTTCCCGCGAAGGCTCCGGAAACGGTTCATGAAATGCTTCAGCACTACTGGTTTATACATCTGGGTGTAATAACTGAACTAAATCCATGGGACTCCTTTAATCCCGGAAGACTGGACCAGCATCTTTATTCTGTTTATAATACAGAAATGGAATCAGGTACGCTTACAATTGATGAATTATATGATCTTCTCGGATGTTTCTGGGTAAAATTCAATAATCACCCCTCACCTCCGAAGATGGGAGTGACTGCCAGCGAAAGCAATACATATACTGACTTTTGTCTTATAAACCTTGGAGGGGTAAAACCTGATGGCACCGATGCAGTTAATGAGATGTCCTATATTCTACTGGATGTTATAAAGGAGATGCGGATACTTCAGCCCGGTTCGATGGTTCAGATTTCACAGAAGAGCCCTGACCGGTTTATTCATAAGGCTCTCGATATAATAAGGACTGGATTCGGACAACCATCATGCTTCAACACCGATGCTATAATCCAGGAGTTGCTCAGGCAGGGAAAGAATTTAATTGACGCCAGGAACGGAGGTGCATCGGGATGTGTTGAATCCGGAGCTTTTGGCACTGAGGCATATTGGCTTACAGGTTATTTTAATCTGCCAAAAATTCTTGAGCTTACTCTGAATAATGGTATCGACAGATTCACAAATAAGCTTGTCGGACTCGAAACAGGTTGGGCCGTTGACTACAAGGCTTTTGAAGATCTTATTGCGGCATTTAAATTGCAGGTAAATTACTTTGCTGACATTAAAATAAAAGGAAATAATGTTATCGAAAAAACCTTTGCGGGTTTGTTACCGGTTCCTTTTCTATCATTGCTTGTTGAAGATTGTATTTCAAATGGTAAAGATTATAATAGTGGGGGTGCAAGATATAACACATCCTATATCCAGGGTGTGGGACTTGGGAGTATCACCGATATGCTGACATCGATCCGTTATAATATTTATGATAAAAAGACGATTAGCTGGGAAGACTTAAACAAAGCGCTGGAAGCTGATTTTAAAGGGTATGACCAGATTCAGTATGAACTGATATATAACACGCCTAAGTTTGGTAATGATGATGATTATGCTGATCAACAGGCAGTTACTGTTTTTGAGATTTTTTATGATGCTGTTAATGGACGGCCAAACTCGCGAGGTGGAGTCCATCGGATTAATTTGCTTCCCACAACATCTCATGTCTATTTTGGAAGTGTTATAGGCGCCACTTCTGATGGGCGGAATGCTCATCTGCCTCTTTCGGAAGGTATTTCACCGTTCCAGGGAGCTGATCATAATGGACCAACTTCTGTCATTAAGTCAGCATCAAAGATAGACCATCTGCGTACCGGCGGCACTCTATTAAATCAGAAGTTCTCACCATCATTCTTTGAGGATGAGGATAGTTATGAAAAGCTGACTGCTTTAATCCGTAGTTATTTCAGTCTCGAAGGTCATCATATACAATTTAATGTAGTGAATGTTGAAACGCTGAAGAATGCCCAGAAACATCCTGAACGGTATAGGGATCTTATTGTTCGCGTGGCAGGTTACAGTGACTATTTCAACGATCTGGGAGAGGATCTTCAGAATGAGATTATCAAGAGGACTGAACACGAGTAGGCATGAAATAGGTTGTCTGGTAGCTTTCTACATAAAAAAACCAGACCTAAAATTAATCTAAGTCTGGTTTCTTTATTTCTATTTCTTTCTATTTCTTCTTATCCTTAGTTTCATTAAACACTGAAGTGGCAGTTGCAATTACTCCGGCAATGTCAGTTAGATTTGATGGGATTATTAATGTGTTAGTAGTCTTTGCAATATTTCCAAATGCCAATAGATATTGTTCAGCAATCCTCAGGTTAACGGCATTCAATCCATTTTCTTCCGATATAGCTAATGATATTGCCCTCAAACCGTTGGAAGTTGCCTTTGCAATCTGCTCAATCTCAGAAGAACGTCCTGCAGCCTCGTTAATTCTCTTCTGCATCTCACCTTCTGAATTTTTGATGAGCGCTTGTTTGTCTCCTTCAGCCACATTTATTTTTGCCTGTTTTGCTCCTTCCGATTCAGCAATAATTGCTCTTTTCTCTCTCTCAGCCCTCATCTGTTTTTCCATTGCATCTTTTATGCTCTGGGGAGGAGAAATATTTTTTACTTCATATCGTGTTACTTTTACACCCCATGGTTCACTGGCTTTATCAACAGCTTCAACAATAGTAACATTTATTGTTTCACGTTCTTCGAATGTTCTGTCAAGTTCAAGTTTTCCGATTACACTTCTCATTGTTGTCTGAGCTATCTGAATAGACGCAAATCTGTAATTATCTATCCCATAAGAAGCTTTTTGAGGATCAAGAACCTGGAGATAGAGAATACCATCCACTTCAACGGCGATATTATCTCTGGTAATACATATCTGTGGCGCTACATCAATTGCCTGTTCTTTAAGTGTGTGCCTGTACCTTACTTTATCGAAAAAAGGGATTAGTAACTGGAATCCCGCTGTAAATGTAGCTCTGTATTTTCCGAGCCTTTCAACAATAATTGCTGTTCTCTGCGGAACAATTTTGATCATTGATGCAATCAGAATAAACCCTAAAAAGATTACACCAACAAGAATAAAAGTTGTGCTGGATCCTGCCATTTTAATTATTTTTTTGGTTCAACAATTAATTTAAAACTATCTTTTTCAATGATGATAACTCTTTGTCCTTCACTTATCTCTGTTACAGATTCAGCTGTCCATGTTGTTCCCTTGAACTCGACTTTTCCGTGTTTCATACCGCCAAAATCGCTTGTGGCAAGCGCCTCTTTTCCTGTAAACTCATCTTCAACATCTGCAGACAAGGTCCCTTTACTGTAAAAGAATTTTCTCTGAATTATTCTTCTTAGTGCAATAAGTGTAAGAACCGATGTTACAGCAAAAATTATTATTTGCAAATTGACCCCTGGATGTCCAATCAGGCAAAACAGAGCAGTTACCCACGCGCCAAGCCCAAAGAAGAAAATAATGAACCCCGGCATTACCAATTCGAGAAGAAACAGACCCAGTCCAAGCATAAACCAAAATAGTTCAGGTCTGTTAAAAATGATTGTGATCATAACGAATATTTTAAAATTGTTAGCGAGATGGTCTTTTCGTATGAAGTAAAGATATTATAAAAACTGCAGAAAATTCAAAAATTAATTGTGTTTAAGATTATCAGATAAAGTTTAATATAAAAATCAGAATGG
>JANYIW010000398.1 GCA_025358645.1 Bacteroidales bacterium | reverse complement strand
CCAATTTGCACGACAGTTGTTTTACAGCCTTTTGCGAATAGGGTTCCGTAATATATATTTGTTTGTTCATCACCAGAGTGAGAATTTCGTTAGCGGTATGCCGACGGACCTTTCCTTTAAACTTGCTGCAAGGCAGGAGATCTTTGCATTCATCGAAAAGGAACGGGGTGATGGGTGGTGGGGAGATAAATCCTCAGCAAATTATTATGATGAGCATGAATCAGGAACTGATCCGTTTAACTGGATACATATCTGTCAGTTTATGAGCGATGAAATACAGAAGCAGTTCCCAATTGACCATGCAGGTGAACAAGAAACATCCCTGATGATGGCATTTTGTCCTGAAGCTGTTGATATGAAACGGTTTGATAATACAAAATGGTACTCACAGGGAGCAAAGAAAGCATCACTTGATTATGGTAATCGTGCTAAAGCTCTCATACTTCCTTACATGAAAAAAACTATGGGAAAATAGCTATGAACGGAAACGACCTGATAGATCTTATGCAACAGTCGCACCGAAGGGTACACATTATCGGAACTAAGGATAACGGTATTCTTGCTGCATTAGATCTTGAAGGACGCCTGTTTGCCGTGGTTAACGACAGAGTTATCAACAGGGTAGTGCCATCAGCAATATTAAACCGGAGCAATAAAACTTCATATCTTAATCCCGGTGGAGATGCTCTATGGCCTGCACCTGAAGGGACGTGTTTCGGTTATGAATACGCCACCGGGATTTGGCGTGTTCCTCCGGCCATTACCGGAGCAGTTTGGGAGGTGGTATCATCTAGTTCTGACACAGCATTTATCAGGGCAGAAGTAGACTTGATAAATAATCGTCAGCTTGGCATTCCATGTGAATTCGAACGGCATATTAAAATCATTCAACGGGGAATATCCCTTGTCCAGAATGTCACGGAAGTAATTCGTTATATCGGGAAAAGGCCGCTTCACAAAGGTGAATTTTTAATAGCGCCGTGGTCTCTTTGCCAGTTTGATTCCGGTAAACCCGGACGGGTCACTATGCCACCTCCTACTGAGAAGGATATTTGGGATTATTACAGTAAAAGTGAATCGCAACGCCATCTGGAGGGTGAAGTCTTTGTTGTGGATACTTATACTAAAAACCGTTTCCAACTGGGCCTGAGTTCAAAAATCCCATGGATAGAATATAACTATGGCGATGAATTACGAGCCAGGCGATATGCCGGAGACTTGCCGGTAGGTCAGTTCTATATCGATATAGCTGATGCACCACCCGACCAACCTCCTTCTAAAAGAGGAGTAAAACTTAGTATTTATTGCGATCCCTCCGGTTTCATGGAGATTGAAGCATGTGGCGGGTGCCCGGAAAATCTGGAGCCCGGAACCGAACTTAGCGTTAATATAATCACAGAATATTCAACTGGTTAGTACAACTTTCATAAATTTATGAGTTCCTTAGAACCAATATATCCTCTGCACCCTACATTCCATATCTGAATAAAATAAATTATAATCTCAATAAAACTAACTTTTTCATAAACATTCTGACTATGACAAATAAACAAAAGACCCTGCTTGTTCCTTTGATGATAATAGGATCAATGTTCGCAGTTCTTGGCTTTGCCCTCGGGATAAATGCATTTTTTGTTCCATTTGTAAAAAAAGCATTTAATATCTCAATTACTATGTCATATCTTGTGATGACAGCTACCTTTTTATCCTTTGTCGTTTTTGGTCTACCTTCCGGAGCAATAATTAAAAAGTTCGGTTACAAAGGTGGTATGATTATCGCTTTTATGATCATGGCAATAGGGTTTTACCTTATAGCCCCTGCTGCAAAGATAATAAGCTTTCCACTGCTGCTTCTGGCGCTGTTTGTAAGCGGGATGGGTCAGACCTTATTAACAGGTGCAGTTAATACCTATGTTTCCATCCTGGGTCCGGAGGAGAGTGCCGCAAGCAGGATTGCGCTGATGGGAATCTGCAGCAAAACTTTTTATGCAGTGGCTTCGCTGATGTTGTCTCTTTTTATGGACCTCACGAATGTACGCCTCAATGATACCATTCTTCCCTTTTATATTATTTCAGGAGTACTCGTGGTCATGGGTATTTTATATTATTTTGCACCTCTTCCTGAGATAAAGGCTGCAGGAGAAGAAGAGAGTGGCGATGAAATAGAAGCATCAGTATATGCCAGTTCAAAAACAAGCATCTTTCAGTTCCCACACCTGTTATTAGGTGTTCTTGCTATATTTTGTGATATTGGGTTGGAATATATAGCTTTAGGATCAATTAATGACTACGCTGCAAAGCTAAGTTTGCCTTCACCCCAGAATTATGTCTGGTTTGTTTCGGCAGGAATGGTGATTGGTTATATATTAGGAGTATTGTTTATTCCGAAATATGTAAGCCAGAGCAGAGCGTTACTTCTATCAACCATTTCAGGTGTTGTCGTGACTATTGCAATTTTGTTATTTCCCATTGGTATATCAATCTATCTTGTAGCCCTTCTTGGCTTGGCTAATGCATTAATGTGGCCAGCTATATGGCCTCTCGCAATTGCTGATCTTGGTAAATTTACAAAGATGGGATCTTCATTCCTGGTTACAGGAATTATCGGAGGAGCAATTATTCCGCTTCTTTTCGGATATGTTGCCGACACTGAATCTTACAAGTTTGCTTACCTTGTATGTTTGCCTGCATACTTTTATATAATGTATTATGCTTTATCAGGAAGTAAAATAAGAACTAAAAAATGAGGTAATATTTTTTATAAGCTGCACCCTAAATAAACAGTACCAAATTAACATAATAAAATCTATAGATTATGAAACGATTATTATTTTTGTTACTAATATTAACGTGTATCTTTATCATATCCTGTGTTAAGAGTACCAAAAGTACTCCGAGTAATAAGGAAGATGTTATAATTGAGAATGATCAGATGAAACTGGTCATCTCCGGCGATGGGATTGCCAAAAGTCTTATTTACAAACCGGGTAATGTAGAATGTTTAATTCAGGGAAAAAAAGTTCCCATAAGCACCATAACAGAACCGCGTCCTTACCAGAATGAGATAAAACTGGCATATCCCAATAAAAGGACCACATTTAAATCCAATTCGGTCCGTAAGGAAGGGGGTAAGATCATTATTGGCTATGAGCTGATCCCATGGGAAACCACAGTAAGTATAAAGATTACTCCGGATTATTTAGCTTTTACCATGGAAGCATTCAAGCTAACTGAGGATTATGGCATCTTAATGACTGAACCTCCAATTTCTGAAATGTATTTTCTGCAATTACCTATTAAAGATCGCGGTCATTACGGCGACTGGCTGAATGTTATCTGGGATGATAAAGTTGCAGTCAACATACTTGCTGCCGATCCCAGCACCAATGCTAATGCAGAAGAAGGTGAAGGATATCATCTGTTACAGGCAGGGGTGGATGAAAGGGTAAAACTTACAGGTGTTACTGCAGTATTAATTACCTGTGCTAAAGACAACTTATTAGATAAAATTGCCATTGTTGAAAGAGATTATAAATTACCTCATGGAGTGGCCAGCCGTAGAAATGATCTCATTAATGCATCATATTACTGGACGTCCAATATTAATCCGACCAATGTTGATGAACATATAAAATATGCCAAAATGGGAGGATTCAAGCTTATGAATATCTATTATCCTGCTTTTCTCGAGAGCAGAGGTTATAGGCTCATAGGAAATTATAATGTCTTCAGGCCGGAATATCCCAATGGCAAAGCTGACCTTAAAGCAATGCTGACCAAGATCAAAGCAGCAGGCATCACGCCCGGTTGTCATTTTCTCCATAGCCACATAGGAAGGGACAGTAAGTATGTAACACCCATACCTGATCACAGGCTGAACCTTTTAAGAATTTTTATACTGAAAAATCCTCTTGGAATAAAAGATACCACCATTTATGTTGAGCAGAATCCTCAGAATTCAGCAATGGCAAATAACAGAAGGGTGTTGAAAATAGGAACTGAATTCATTTCATACAGAGGTTATACCACAACACCGCCTTATATGTTCTACGGTTGTGAGCGCGGAATTGATAAGACAACTATAAATGCCCAGCCTGCAGGTTATATGTTCGGGTTGCTTGATGTAAGTGAATTTGGAGGAACAAGTGTTTATCTCGATCAATACTCTGACCTCCAGGATGAGGTGGCAGACGCTATTGCTGATCTCTGGGACGCAGGATTTGAATTTTTCTATTTCGACGGGTCGGAAGGTGTTAATCGTCCTTTCTGGTATCATGTATCCGCAGCACAATACAGGGTATTCAGCAAGCTGAAACCGGAGCCTGTTTTTGCAGAAGGTGCAGCTAAAACTCATTTCGATTGGCATTTGCTTTCCGGTGGAAACGCCTTCGATGTTTTTCGTCCTGAAGAATTAAAGGTACAAACAATAAAACATCCTTTCAAAGAAGCACCAAGAATGCAGGATAATTTCACACGGGTAAATTTTGGCTGGCTGGGATATTGGGTGTCAGGTGAAAAAACTATCGGAACACAGCCCGACCAGTTGGAGTTTGTTACAAGCAAGGCAGCTGCATGGGATTGTCCTGTGGCTATCATGGCTGATCTGGAAACATTGATCAGGAATCCGAGAACTCCAGATAACTTTGAGGTTTTCAGACGATGGGAAGAAGTAAGAGCAAAGAAGTGGCTGACCAGTGAACAAAAACAATTGCTGCGTAATGCTCAACAGGAGTATACTCTTTTGCTGAACGAAAAAAAAGAACTTGAGCTGGTTCCTTATGATAAGATCATGAATGTTGCAAATGAGAGCAGGGACGTGATTGCATTTACCTTTGAAAGGGGTAAAAATTTGTATGCTGTTTACTGGCATATTTCAGGGGATAAAAAGCTGGAATTACCTTTAAAATCAGAAAATATTACTCTGATGGAAAGTCTGGGTCAGAAAATTCCACCTCTGTCAGGCCAGAATAGTGACAGAACTTTATTACCCGTTGGTAAACGTCGCTATATAAAGACAAGTAACATAAGTAGGGATGAACTGATAAACGCATTTAAAAATGCCAAAATTATTGAATAGATTCAATAGGATGATATGAGAAAATATATTTTATCCGGCGGTTGTTATGTAATTTTTGGCGTGGCAATTATTTCAGGTAGTTGTATACAAAGGGCAGACAAAAATGGGATTGGAGTTTTTGCAGACACTATTTATCTGAAGAATGCACCACCTCAACCGGGCGTAGATTCCTGGAAATTTGTTGAGGATCTTAAGGCTCCAATGTGGACAAAACATCCCTGGGGAATTACACGTCCGGGTCCTCAAGATGCTGATCTCTCAGGTGGTGTAAATCTGAAAACTGGATTTGCGGATCGTAAGATGCGACTTGAAACCGCTTACGAAGATTTACGCCGTTTTCTTGCTGCCGGAGACGTGGCGGGCGATAATGGTGCATATACGATCGAGACATCAGCGGTTCCCAATATGAAAAGTGAGGCCTTCCGATTGGAGATAGAGTCGAAGTCCTGTCGTATCCTGGCAAGTGACGTTGAGGGTATACGGCGGGGAATTTTTTGCATCGAGGATGAAATGCTGCGGGAACGCGGATCCTTTCTGCCTTTGGGAACAATTGAACGAAGTCCCTTTATTAAAAGACGGATCTCCCGATGTTTCTTTGGACCCATCAAACGGGCACCCGCAATGCGTGATGAATTGATGGACAATGTGGATTACTATCCCGATCAATACCTCAACCGTCTTGCACATGAAGGAGTCAATGGATTATGGCTGACTATAGAATTCCGCGATCTTGTAGCAACTACTTACACCCCCGATGCAGCAAAGGATGGGGTGAAAAGGCTGGCAAAGCTGAAACAGACAGCTGAAAAGTGTTTGCGGTACGGGATTAGAACCTATATATTTTGTATTGAACCGCGTGCATGGGATCCTGCTAGCCCGGTAATAAAAAAATATCCTGAGTTGGCAGGTGCACCAAATGGCAGGGGGAATTTCTTCTGTCCCAGCAGCCCTACTGCTCATAAATATCTATATGAATCAGTAAATAAAATCTTTAAAGCTGTACCCGAACTTGGCGGGCTTATCAATATAACCCATGGTGAGAGAGGGACAACATGTCTGAGTGCCGTTTCTTCAACATCTGATTATAAAGGGAAGATTAATTGCCCCCGTTGTTCTAAGAAGGAACCCTGGGAGATTCTATACGCCTCACTCTCGGCAATGGAACAAGGTATGCAAGCTGCTGCACCGGAAGCTGAACTGATCAGTTGGCTTTATATGCCCCAACCGCAGCGATTTGTTACAGGCGATTCATATAGTCTGGCAGACTGGGTTTATGAATTACCTGCACATACACCAAAAGGTGTGATTCTTCAATTTAATTTTGAGTCAGGTGTCAGTCGGACTGAATTTGGGAAACTACTTGTAGGTGGTGACTATTGGATATCGAATCCCGGACCGAGTTCTCGATTTAGCCGCATAGCAGAGATCGCAAAGGAGAAAGAGACAAAAGTTTCAGCAAAGATACAAACGGGTAATTCCCACGAAGTGGCTACTGTGCCTTTCGTTCCTTTGCCGTCGCTGCTATACCGGAAATTCACTGAAATGAGGAATCTGGGAGTTTCATATACAATGTTATGCTGGTATTTTGGGAATTATCCCGGACTTATGAACAAGGCAGCCGGTCAACTGTCCACGGAACCGTTCCAGGAAGATGTGGATTTATTTTTGCCCCAACTTGCTTCCTTCTATTGGAAAAAGGACGATGTTGCAAAAGTGGTTGAGGCATGGAAGCTCTTCAGTGAAGGGTATCAGAATTATCCTCTTGTCAATCTGTTCCAATATTACGGACCTATCCATGATGGCCCTGTCTGGCCTCTCCTTCTTAAACCTGTTGATGCGCCTTTATCACCAACATGGCAGATAGGTTCAAGTGCAACTCTTAATCCATGGCCGCCCAGTGGAGACCGCATTGGAGAATGTATTGGTAATGTCCTGACACTTGAGGAAGTGGTGGAATTAACCCGGCGTATGACTTATTCGTGGGAAAAGGGAATTGAGATACTAACCGGATTGGAAAGAAAATATTCAAACGAACCTGAACGAATATTAGATATTGGAGTAGCCAGAGCCCTTGGTATCCAATTACGCAGCGGATATAACATACTTAATTTCTACTTACTTCGTGAAAAAATGTTCCGGATGGATGGGCCGGAGCGGTTGGGAATATTAAAACAACTTACTGATATAATACTTGAGGAAATAAAGTTGGATCAACAGCTGATAATTTTGTGTGAAAAAGATTCCCGTCTGGGATTTCATTCTGAAGCAGAAGGTTATAAGTATTTTCCGGCGAAGATAAGATGGCGTATAAAGCAATTAAATAGTGTTCTTGCCAATGATGTACCGAAAGTGAAAAAAGCTATACAAAATGATCAGCTCTTGTTTCCTGAATATACGGGGAAGAAACCGCAGGGCCCAGTAGCTTATTGTATCGGTGCAAAAGCTTCAATTTGGTCGGATACAGAACTTGTTCTGCCCGGGGATCTTAAATGGCAACCTTGCGATAATGGATCAGATAAAACCTTCGTTCAATGGGCATCGGCTTATGATAAAGATGCCTTATACATAATAGTTTCTGAAAATAAACCCTCAGATACTGCCACGAAGATATCCCCATTAAACGATATTGAGATAAAGATCGAACCTGATCGACTATATCCTGCCATCCATTTTGTATTTAACGCCTGTAGTACAAATAAGGATCCGGTGCATGTTTTAGGATATCCTTTGATTTACAGGGCAGCTATAAAAGAGACTAATAAAAAGGGGATATGGATTGCCTGGGTACGCATTCCTTTGCAGACCATTGGATTAAATGCTGTAAATCTGCACCCGATACGTATGGATATTAAAGTGCAAAAGAGAGCAGGAGGCTACGGTTCATGGCGACCTGATAATCCGACCACAGAACGGTTGATATTGGGATCGGACAATCCTGCCGACCTGGGCTGGCTATTGTTTAGAAAATAGGGGTAAAAAAATGCAAGTTGGGCTAAGTTTTGCAATCGGCCAAATTGACGGAACATTTTTATACCCGGGAAAGGATTACCGTTTTCCTGCGTAGAACAGAGGTCTTTCCGGTACTTTATCTTCTATCAGGGCTAAGAACCGGAGTACCAGCTGTCCGGGAGATCAGTTCATACCCAATTGTTTATTTCTTTGATTCCGTGCGCGGTTGAAATAGTCATCAACGAGTTCAATGTTAAACTCTTTTACCATTTCGGAGGCGCTTATTTTACTATTCTCACTGGTGATCATAACAACACCCAGTTTCCCCGGATCGGTTATGGTTACTGTTTCTCCGTATTTCTTTTTGAGTGCAGTAAGCTTTTCCCAATTAAAATCAAGATGTGCAAGCTTACGATCGAGATTAATTGTAGCTACTGTATAATTGAAATAATTGGTTGAAGATGCCACAATTTCACCAAGCGGATTTCGTATTTCCGAAGGAACTTCGGTGGAACCAAAAGAACAGACAAAGAATGACCTGCAGGCATAGGCCCATTTGCTTTGTTCCAGTCCGCCATGGTACATCGAAGGAAAAAGCATAATGTCAGGTTTTAATTTTTCATATTTCACACGTAATTCATCAAAATTCAGATCAAAACAGATGGCACACCCGACACGTCCGAAATCGCATTGAAAAACCAGGGTCTCTGAACCGGCTTTGATTCCCTGATCCATCTCGTCGGTAGTTGGAAAATTCTTATTATAAATTCCCGCTATTTTCCCCTCTCTGTCAAGCAAAACACATGAATTCCACCACGTTCCTTTCTCTTCCCGCTTCATTCCAAAAGCTATATAACAGTGATTTGCTCTTGCAACAGTTGCAAAATAATCCAATACCTGATCCTTTCGGATTTTGTAATAATTGAATTGTTCTTTCGTGGTCAGACCGCCGGGACGGTCGCAGGCTTCCGTAAGCAATATAAGGTCGGGATGACCGGGAAGCACTTTGTCGAATTGGCCCTGCCAGTAAACAATTATCTGATCCACCAATTTCTGCGGTTCGCGGTTATCACCAGCTTTTACCAGTCCGCCTCCCCCCCCGATCGTAGCAATAGTCACCTTGTTGCTGGCTTGAGCATCATTGTATCTAACAATTAACAAGATGGTCAACAAATAAACGAAACAGATACTTTTATTTTTCATACCGGACATATTTCTGCAATTGCAATAAGTAAAAAAGGTAAAAGTAAGTTAAAGTTATGGGTAATATTCATTTTCAGATCAGTTAATCTCCTCGCTTTGCTATTTATATTCAGCCCCGATTTTATGTATAGTATTGAACAAATCGTTATTTATAAGTAACTTCCATCAGCTTCCTGATGATCAGATAATTTTTGTTATTAGTAAAGTCCTTTTCCAGATCAAGAACTTTCGTCTGATCATTCTTGTAGGTAGCAATCACCCATTGGTTGATCGGGTTTCCAGGTCTTCCTGATTTTTCTATTTTCTGGGCCAGGATATTGGCAGCCTCAGTTTCTCCCTTGTCCTTAAGGAGTTTAAGTGCCAGAATATTATTAAATGAAGGATAAGGATCCTGGTTAGTGTAGTCAATCACTGACTTTCTGAGAGATGCTGTTTCATTCGGTCTCTTAAGCTTTTCCAGACAGAAAATATCAAGGTAGTCCTGGATTCTGGTTTCCACATCATAAGGTTTTCCTACTCCCAGATTTTCAGGCCACTCTTTTGACTTCTCAATCATTTTCATGGCTTCTGCATATTTCTTATTTTTCATCAGATCGATTGTTAAGAACAGACAAGTCTGTTCAAACATGACCTTTCCCTGCCTGGCTCCTTCAGAGGGTAGTATGTTCATTCTTTCAAGTGTTCTGAGACTTTTTGCATATTGCCCGTTGTTTATAAGTGCGATGGCATACTGGACTCCTATGTCAGGATTGCCTTTATGTTGTTTAAATGCTTCTGTTGAAAGTGACAACATCATCTGGTAGTTCTGACGTGCATCATAATAGTTGATCAGCCTGTAAACTGTACGCCAGTCATCGGGTGCAAGCTTTTGTGCTGATTGCAGATCCCTGAGTTCCTGCTTTTCATTCTTTGGTCTTAACAGGGCAGCACGTGCAAGAAAGAAAGGTGCATAATCAGGTTCCTGCCCGCAGGCCTGGAATAATTTCATGGCATCAGCATCACGCTGAATAGCCATATAATTCATTGCAAGATAATATTTTAGTTTCCAGCTTGGGTTCTTCAACGTAGCCCATTCCAGTGCTGAAACAGTTTCTGTACGGTAAGGGAATACATATGACGGAGATGCAGAAGCCACTTCATTAAGCATTGAGGGATCATTTTTGAGCCATGCTTTCCACATCGTGATTTCAGCCTGGGCAGGCGCTTTATCCAGTACCTGCAGAGCATCGCTTTTTAATCCAAATCCTGAATAAATCATACTTAACTCAAGGTAAGTCTGATATGGCATTTCATTTGTAATGGTAGATGTGAAACGCGAATAATTTTCAGCGGAAGGATGCACAAGGTTACGCTCAAAATCAGCAAAATGGTTCAACGGATCAAGATTGCTTATTGCTTCAATATATTTATCAGCAAGTGCGGTCTTTCCGGATTTCCGGTATAATATTGTCAGCGCTTCAAGTGCATTAAAATTATTGCGGTTGTAATCAAGTGAGAGATTTCCATAATGTTCAGTAAGTTCCTTATTTTCCAGTTGCAATTGAATTCCAGCCATAAGTGCATAAGCTGTAGATCTGTATTCCTGGGAACGGGCAGCCCAACCGAGTGATTCAAGAGCATCGGTAAGGTTTCCCTTAGCGTGGTATGTAACACCTGCAAAGTAATTTGCGGCTGGATGGTATGTGTCAAGCTGAAGTGCGTTATTTGCATAATACAATGCAGAATCATACAGATTGCTACGGTAATAAATTTCAGTTAAAGCCGCCATTGCATCAATATAAAGCGGATCTTTCTCCAGGCATTTTTTAAAGATTGCTTTTGCCTGAATAAAATTTCTTTCTTCTTTTAATTGCATTCCTTCCTGAAAAAGAGAAGCTGCTGTTGTAATATCCTTTGGCATAGTGGAATAAAAAGGACGGCTTAAGAGTTTTCGTTTTGACGGACTATATTGCAGATCCATGCCATCAACAACTACCTCATAATCTGCTTTTGCACTCAAAGGAACCGAAGTCTTATAGACATCCATTGGTTTGAATTTTTTATCTTCGGTAAAAATAACTTTGCCTTCTGATTTAACCGTCACTTTTGCCTGTGCGAAAGAGAGGGAATTGATTCCTATCTGCAGTTTTCCATCTTCAGATTTAACATTTAAAACACCTAATGGTGAAACATCAGTAAGCCCGCCAATCTCTTTTACAGGGAACCATATTTCATGCCACATATCTGTAAGACCGGGAGTAAATGGAGTTTGGGAAATCGGAGTTTGGAAAGCAGATGTACCGCCATACTGATTAAACATTCGGCCGGCCTGGAATTCCATATACTGACCGTCAGTATCTGTCAGCAGAGTTTCCCAGATTGCTCCGTTTCTTGCCTGAGACCACAACCAGAGTTTATGTCCTGGCATTTCATCATAGAGGGCCCAATGTCCAAAACCAAATTCAGATTTATGATAATACCCACCCATGAAATCATTATACTCCCCGACGATATGAGCTGACCTGTCGGATCCAAAAGCATTGTTTGCATACATTGACAGGTCACGTCCCTGTTTATCGACCGGCCATGGACCAGCTTCGCCGCTGTGTTCAAGCTCATTGTTACCCGGATAGGCGAATTCAAGATCGGCAGTAACTACTGCAGCGGCTGTCATCCAGTTATAATAAGTCTGAGGAAGAGGGGTCGGATTACTCCACATTGCTTTTGTTTCAAAATATGCCCTGTCTTTTGGAACTCTTATTTCAACGGTCCACTTTGTACGGGAAGGTAAATCCATACTCCCTACAAAGCAACTCACACTTCCGTCTTCGTTTTCAGCTATTTTATAATCTACCGGAACACAAGTTGAAGGATTATGCCCGATATATCCAAAGTTAAATTCAATACCTCCTGATGTCCAGGGACCCCGCATGGAGATATTCCTGTATTTCATGACTTCATTCCGGTAAATAAACTCTTTGCCTGTGGATTTTTCAATAGCGCCCCAGACTTTACCTCCGTCTGATGGAAGAACGTACACTTCAATATAGTCATTCTCGAGTTTAATCACATTCCATTTTTGCATCTGCCCTTTCAGGCTATACCCGCTGAAAGAATGATACGGGAAGATCTCTGATCTCCCTTCAGCCAAAATCGGTATGGGATTAGGATCTCTGTAAGGATACGTCAGTATGTCTCTGGACTCCACCGTGATGGTAGCCTTCTGGCCCATAAGGATCGGAGTCAAAAATAAAAATGCAAATAGCAAGTTCCTTTTAAGCATGGTTCTAGGTATTTAAATTGAAAACTAAGTTTGTGAACTTTTAAATGATATCATCAGATTAAAATATCAAACACTAATTAATATCAAAATTAACCAACATAACGAAAGAGTCAATCAATTAGGTATAAATATAAATCATTTAAAATCTCTGATCGGTGAAATCAAGTGTTTTAAAAAATTCGATTCTTACCTTATTCATAAATTCCACCTGCTGTTTGAAAATTGTTTCATGTGCTTCATCACCGTTAAAGAAGTTCAAAGCCATAAACGCAATTTCGATACGTGCCGGATCAAATTGTTGTATGATGCGCATTACTATAGCCTGCCGGGAGGCAGGGTAGGCAGGGGTATGTCCAGACATGAAAGACTAAATTTTGTAAGTGACTGTTATTTAATAATTTAAAAATCAGGGGGGAGGTAAAATTAGGTTTTTAGAAAGCCAAACATTATATTTGTTTTAAACCCGGCGCCAAAAAAACAGTAATTAGAGGTGACATAATATTTAACAACAAATAATTGGAATTATCGAATGAAAAAATCAAAAAACTGGCTAAGTTTCGTTATTGTTCATGTTATTTTTATGAAAATATATCAGCAAGGACGCAAAAGTAATTACCGATGAATGGAAAGGTTATCGCTCTCTAAAAAAGGATTATCTAAATTTGGAACAAGTAAAAATTTGCGGAAATATTTGGATTATTTACTATGATAACTTAAAGCTAAAATCATGAAACAAATTAATCATTCCAATGCTTATACAAACGCATATCTGAAACTCCGGGTGAGCATCTTTTTCGCTGCCGTCATTCTAATACTTTGTGGT
>JANYIW010000383.1 GCA_025358645.1 Bacteroidales bacterium | reverse complement strand
GACACCTAAAAGAAACAAGTTAGGTACAGTACTTAAAAAATATATTAAATTCAGATCCTCCATCTATAGCAGGGTTGTTTATATAATAACTTTAGCTTCTGTAATTCTGTTTGTCTCATTTGGTGTAATCTTCAGATCAGTTTACGAACAAAACTTCAATACGGTAATTCGTCAGAACGGCAATAATGTGGGGTCTATTGTTGAGGGTTCCTTGTATCATTCGATGCTTGAAAACAATAAAAACACGCTTCAGAGTACTCTTGATATTATAAATACCATGTCGGGAATTGATGAAGTAAACATGTATAACTCCAAAGACAGCCTGGTTTATTCATCTTTTTCCTCTGATAAAACAACTCACAGCAATCCGAACTGTATCAGTTGCCATCAGAATATTCAAGCGATGTTCCCCAGGAAGGAAAAGGCGTACCGGATCATGAATATCAAGAGTGAGTGTAACATGAATCAGAATGATAATAGTCACCGCCATCTTCTGATCAGATCCCCTATTCTTAATGAAAAAGCCTGCTATACAAGTTCTTGTCATGCCCATACTGAGACTGATGATGTACTGGGTTCGCTTATTATAAAAATCCCTTTATATGACCTTGACAGTGCTGTACAAAAATCTTCTACCCGGTTTTACCTCCTGGCTACTTTAATAACTCTTCTCCTGGTTTTTATATTAATACTATTTACAAGAAAAAAGATTAAGGATCCGCTGAATGACATAATAAAGGCCAGTATTGCAGTATCAAATGGAAATAAGAGCACCCGGATTGATATTAAACCCAATCAGCTTGACGATATGAGAATGGTCTCCCTGGCATTTAATGATATGCTTGATAATCTTCAAACTGCAACAGAGGAATTACAGAACTGGTCACAACAGCTCGAATATAAAGTTCAGAAAAAATCAGAAGAATTAGGAGCAGCTCAGAATGAGCTGATTCATATTGAGCGCATTGCTTCGCTGGGTAAATTATCATCATCCGTTGCACATGAAATTAATAACCCCCTTTCCGGAATACTGGTATACACAAAGCTGATATACAAACAATTAAGTAATCCTGAGCTTTATGCTTCCAAGAGAGAGTCAATGCTGAAACATTTGAAACTGATTGAAAATGAAACAAAGCGTTGCGGTGAGATTGTTAAAGGATTATTGGATTTTTCAAGGAAGGAGCAGCAAGATTTTGAGTCAAGACATCTTAATAAGGTACTGCAGGATACTTATGAATTAATGACTCATCCGATTAAGATTGCAAATATTAACTTCTTAACGGATTTTAGCGCTAAGTCTGATCTGGTTTTTTGCAGCCCGAATCAGATTAAACAGGCTTGTGTTGCTATTATTGTTAATGCCTCGGAAGCTGTTCTTGATAACGGGGAGATAATAATATCAACAAAGAACCCTGACATTGACACAATAAAAATTGAAATTTCTGATAATGGAATCGGAATACCGGTAGATGACCTTCCACATATTTTTGAACCCTTCTTTTCAACAAAACGGGACACTTCCGGTATTGGATTGGGCCTTGCAATTGTTCATGGCATAATAAAAAGCCATAACGGCACGATGGAGGTAAAATCGGAGCTGGGAAAAGGAACCACAATATCAATTACATTACCAATAATCAGGACTTAAGGAGGTCAGTTAATGGCTAAAAAGATATCAATACTAATAGTTGATGATGAAGAATCAGTAAGAGATTCTTTGTACAACTGGTTCATTGAAGACGGGTATCGTGTTGAGTGTGCCGAAAATGCCAATAAAGCTTTGTCAATGCTTGAATCTGACAACTTCGACATTATACTGGCAGATATCAAGATGCCGGGAATGGACGGATTGGAAATGCTGAGAAGGATTAAACTTCTTAAATCAGAATCCATAATAATAGTAATGACAGCATTTGCTACTGTAGATACGGCAGTACAAGCTTTAAAAGATGGCGCCTTTGATTATGTGACAAAACCGTTTGATCCGGATGATCTTTCTCATCTGATACGCAATGCTTCAAAACAGATTTCTCTGGCTGAAGAAAATGAAAACCTTAAGAAGAAGGTTGTTTCTCTTGAAAACGTAGAAGATCTGGTAGGTAAAAGTGAACCTATGAAACTGGTTTTGAAGGATATTGAAAGTGTGGCTCAATCCAGTTCTTCAGTTGTGATTACAGGAGAAAGCGGTACCGGAAAAGAATTGGTAGCCAAGGCAATACATTCAAATTCACCAAGAAGATTTTTTCCCCTGGTGAGTGTACATTGCGGAGCGCTGACCGAAAGCTTACTTGAAAGTGAATTATTCGGCCATGAAAAAGGAGCTTTTACAGGTGCTATGTATAACCGAAAGGGTCGCTTTGAAATGGCAGATAACGGGACTATTTTCCTGGATGAAATAGCTACAATATCAACAAAAATGCAGATAGATCTTCTTCGTGTTCTGGAAACCAGGAAGTTTATCAGGGTAGGAGGAAATAAAGAAATTTCATCAGACTTCAGGGTTATATGCGCAACTAACCGGGATTTAAAAAGTATGGTTGAAAAAGGATCTTTTCGCGAAGATCTCTACTATCGTCTGAATGTTGTGAACATTTTTGTTCCCCCATTAAGGGAACGGATTGAGGATATTCCTTTGCTGGTTGAATATTTTATAAAGAAGTATTGTACTTCGATGAACAGGCCCTTGATCTCTATCGATTCATCAGCATTAAAACGTCTCGAAGATTTTAATTTTCCGGGAAACGTCCGTGAACTGGAAAATATGATTGAACGTGCAATTGTGATTGGCAATGGCAGAAAAATATCGCTAAAAGATCTTCCTCTGGAGAAATCGGTTGTAAGCAATTCCATTGAAAGTCTCAACGACCTTGAGAAGACTCATATTCTTCAGATTCTCAATAAATACAATTGGAATATTTCACGTTCTGCAAAAGCTTTACAGGTCGACAGGGTTACGCTTTATAATAAAATTGCAAAGTACAGTCTGAAACCAAAAGCCTGATTTCAGGGCTATAAGGGAAGTTTTTAATCATTGCCGGCACTCTTAATTCTTTAAATGGATCTGCAAAATATCACATTGATTTCATTCGGATATTTCGAGGAAAGTTTTCTAAGGAAAACTATCGAAGCAGTGAAAAATGAGTTTCTGTTCCCTGTAATTATTAAGGAAGGTCATATTGATTTAAGTGAGTTTTATGATCCGGTACGAAGGCAATATAATGGTAACAAACTATTAAAGGAGGTTGATTCTTTATATGCTTCCGATACTTATAAAACAATCGGATTATTCAATGTAGATCTTTTCATTCCTATCCTCACTTATATATTCGGCCAGGCGTTTTTAAACGGACGTACCGGGATAGCTTCTCATTACAGGTTTAGCAATGAACGTTATGGTTTGACCTCAGATGATAAATTTATCATAGATCGTTTTAAGAAAGAGATAATACATGAACTGGGACACACATTCGGATTGATACACTGCCATATTTCAACATGTGTTATGAGGTCTGGTACTTATGTTGAAGATATTGACCAGAAAAGTGAACACCTGTGCTTCAGTTGCAGAAACGGAATAAGCTCTGTTCTGCCGGGGACTGTCTAAACTTTTTTTCCCTCTCCCAGCAAATCTGAAACAGCTTCGAGAAACTCTTTTTGATCTAACGGTTTTTGAAAAACCATATTTGCCCCGAGAAGTTTTGCTCCGGGAAGATAACCATCAGGGCCAAATCTTCCACCTCCGGATATCGCAATTATCTTAAGTTTGGGATATTTACGTCTTAGGTCGAAAATTGTCTCCAATCCCTCTCTTTCCGGCATGAAAATATCGGTAATCAAAAGGTCAGGTACTTCTTTGTTAATGAGTTCCATTCCTTCTCTCCCATTTAATGCTGTATCTACTTCGTATCCTGCTTTTTCAAGCATTTTTTTTATCATCAGTAGGATGGAGGGCTCGTCATCAAAGACATATATCTTAGCCATGGGTCAGAGTGGTTATATTATTTTTATCAAGAACTCTTCGGATTACTTTACTGAAATCGTCTAATATCATTGGTTTTAAAATAACTTCTGATATTCCGCTTTTAGATAAGTCTTCATCCGATAAGTTATCTGCATAACCGGTAATAATTATTATTTTCAAAGCGGGTTGTATCTCTTTCATCAGGACAGCCAGTTCAGTACCTGATATATCTGGCATGCTCTGATCAGTGACAAGCAGAGAATATCTGTCAGGGTCTTTTTTAAATTCTTCAAGCGCTGCGATGCTACTGCTTGAAATGGATACTTTGTATCCAAGATTTTCAAGCATTTTCTTGCCCATAAATGTTATTTCAGGTTCATCATCAACAAACAAAATTTGTTCATCCCCTTTTAAAGGTTTTATATCGGATTTATCAGATTCCAATGTATCGACACCGTATTTAGGGAGATAAATCATAAATGTTGTTCCTTTACCGGGAGTACTTTCGACTACAATCGCACCTCCATAATTATTAATTATACCATGTACAACAGAGAGACCCAGTCCTGATCCTGAACCCACTTCTTTCCGGGTAAAGAAAGGTTCAAAAATCCTTTCTTTGGTTTTTATATCCATACCATGACCGGTATCAGAAATTGTCAGTCGGATGTATTCACCCTTCTTCAGTTTAGGAATCTTTTCAGCAGATCTCTGATCAAGTTTAACTTCGTCAAGTTTTACATCAAGAATACCTCCTGTTTTCATCATAGCATGATTGGCATTCATACACAGGTTCATTACTATCTGATGTATATGAGTGGAATCTGCCAAAACAGTACCAATCTTCTCTTCGAAATGTTGGTTGATAACAACCCCGGGAGGAAACGAGGCTTTAATCAGATTAAGCGCTTCTGCAATAATAGGTTGTAACCGAATTGGTTTATTTTTAAAATCCACTTCCCTGCTAAAGGTAAGTACTTGTTGAACAAGATTTTTTCCACGGTGAGCCGCATTATTAATCTGTTCAATATCAAATCTCAGATTACTTTCCGCGGGGAGTTCTTCAAGAGCCATGTCGGTATATCCCAGTATGGGAGTAAGAATGTTATTAAAGTCATGAGCTATGCCTCCAGCCAATGTTCCGATAGTTTCCATTTTTTGAAGCTGAAACAATTGCTTTTCAAGTTCAGCTCTTTCTCTCTCAAATTTTTGTCTTATTTCAATCTCCTTCTTAAGGTCCAGGTTTGCGGTTGAAAGTTGGTGAGTCCGTTCATCAACCCTTATTTCAAGCGCATTGTTAGCGGTTTTTACATTTTCTTTCTCCTGTTCCAACAATATCCTCATATAAAATTCTTTACGGGTCGATAACTCAAGAAAATAACTGATGAACATTCCAATTATGTTGGCGCTGATAAAGAAATA
>JANYIW010000112.1 GCA_025358645.1 Bacteroidales bacterium | reverse complement strand
AATGTTTTTCCATGATACCAATTCATTTTTTCCGACTTGTCGACGACATTATCGCCATACTTCGCACTTATGGGAATAAAATGGGAATCGGTAATATTAAGTTTATCAACCAGCAGAGCAAGTTCATTTTTTATATTGGTGTAGACAGACTCATCCCAATTTATCATATCCATCTTGTTTATACAGAATATTATATGACGAATATCAAGGAGGGAAGCGATATAGGAATGTCTGATAGTTTGCTCAAGTACTCCCTTCCTGGCATCAATAAGTATTACTGCCAGATCTGCAGTGCTGGCACCTGTAACCATATTTCTTGTATACTGGATATGTCCTGGTGTGTCAGCAATGATAAATTTTCGCGCTGGTGTTGCAAAGTATCTGTACGCCACATCAATTGTTATTCCCTGTTCACGTTCAGCTCTTAATCCGTCTGTCAGAAGGGAAAGATCCAGTTCTTCTCTTCCCAGCCGTTTCCCTGACTGGACAATATGCTCCATCTGGTCTTCAAATATTGATTTACTGTCGTAGAGTAGCCTCCCTATCAGAGTACTTTTCCCATCATCAACACTTCCTGCTGTGGTAAATCTCAAAAGACTTTTATTTTGGCTTTTCCCGTTTATCTTCATTTTAAAGCGTCTTATTATGTACAATGGACATACCATGGTATGTCCCTACTTTTGTCTTTTTACTTTTATCTTTTGTCTTATGTCTTATTCAGAAGTACCCTTCCTTCTTACGGTCTTCCATTGCGGCTTCTGATCGTTTATCATCGTATCTTCCTCCTCTTTCAGTAATTCTTGTAGCTGCTATCTCGGATATAATTTCTTCGAGTGACCCTGCCTTCGAGAGTGTAAGCCCGGTACAGGTTATATCACCTATAGTCCGGCATCGGACATCAGTCTCGAAGACATGTTCATTCGGTTTTAACTGCATGAAAGGGGCCCACGCCAGATATACGCCATTACGGCTGAATATTTTCCGTTTGTGGGTATAGTATAATTCCGGAAGTTTAATGTTTTCATTCAGAATATACTGCCAGACATCCAGTTCCGTCCAGTTGCTTATCGGGAATACCCTGAAATGTTCCCCCGAATTTTTCCTTCCGTTAAAGATATTCCATAACTCGGGACGCTGGTTCTTAGGGTCCCATTGGCCAAATTCATTTCTATGTGAGAAAAACCTCTCCTTGGCTCTGGCTTTCTCTTCATCACGGCGGCCACCACCAATTGCCAC
This sequence comes from Bacteroidales bacterium, assembly GCA_025358645.1. Lineage (GTDB taxonomy): Bacteria > Bacteroidota > Bacteroidia > Bacteroidales > VadinHA17 > LD21. The sequence continues at coordinate 5,507 of JANYIW010000112.1, read as the reverse complement.
ATCGATTTTAAGTTCATCGATTGCGTCAAGAAGTGTAATCGACTGGGCCTTATTACGACTTGCATTCACACCCTGTTCTTCGGTAACTCTTCCATTATCAATTGAATCCTGTACGTATCTGACAATAAGTTCTGCTCCAAATTCTATAGCAAGATCATCCCTGAACTTCAAAGTCTCTTCAAAATTATGGCCAGTGTCAATATGCATCAGACTAAAAGGTATTCTTGCCGGCCAGAATGCTTTTCTGGCAAGATGTACTAGCAAAATTGAATCCTTTCCACCGGAAAAGAGTAATACTTTGTTCTCGAACTGGGCAGCCACCTCCCTCATGACAAATATTGCTTCTGCTTCGAGTTCTTTCAGATGTTCATCATTTATATTTATAACATTCTTCATTTAATTATTGTCTTTTGTCTTTTATTTAATGTGCAAACCACACTCTTTAGGTCCATCATTTTCCCACCACCATCTTCCTGAACGGAAATCCTCACCTGACTTTACTGCCCTGGTGCAAGGTTCACATCCTATGCTGACAAATCCTTTGTCGTGCAGCGAATTATAAGGTACATTATTCTCCTTTACAAAGTTCAGTATATCATCAAATGTCCAGTTAAAAAGAGGATAGAATTTGTATAGGTTTTTGCTTTTATCATATTCAAGCCAATCCATATTGTTACGATCATCAGACTGGTCAGCCCTGATCCCAGATATCCAACACTCCATACCTTTAAGAGCCCTGTTTAGCGGAACAACTTTTCTGATTCTGCAACACTCTTTCCTGTTTTCCACAGACTGATAAAAGCTGAATGGTCCCTTTTCTGTAACCATTTTTTCAACAGACTCATATTGAGGAAAATAGACATTTATTTTTTTGTTGTACTTGATTACGGTGTTTGAGAAGACATCGTAAGTCTGGGGAAAAAGCCTTCCGGTATCAAGTGTTATAACCTTTACATCTATATTATTACTGAAGAGTTTGTGAGTTATAACCTGATCTTCAATCCCTAAGCTGGTAGTGAATATAACCTTCTCTGGGAAAAGGGTGACAAGCTTTTTCAGTTGATCCTCGATAGAAAATCCGTCAAGTTGGTTTCTTAGCTCTTTTAGTTGCATATAGATTTTACAATTTTATGTATTTGACAATGTTCCCACAGATTCTATTAGCTGAAGCTCCCGGAGAGATAATCCCTGGTTAATTGTTTTTTTGGATTATTAAAGAACTCTTCAGTAGGGCCGGCTTCAATTATTTTGCCCAGATACATAAATATTATGTGGTCGGCGATTCGTTTTGCCTGTCTAAGCGTATGAGTTACAAGAATAATTGTATATTTTTCTTTCAGCTTAACAAAAAGCTCTTCTATTTTTTTTGTTGAAAGTGGATCAAGCGCTGAAGTAGCCTCATCTCCCAGAATATATTCAGGCTCTATTGCCAGTCCTCTTGCAAGACATAATCGCTGTTGCTGTCCAATAGACAATCGGGTGGCAGATTTTCGAACCCTGTCTCTTACTTCATCCCAAAGACCAACGTATTGCAAATATTGGATAACAGTTTGGTTTATAGCTTTTCTTCTCTTTATCCCATGGATTCGCGGGCCATAAGCAACATTATCAAATATAGACATTGGCAGGGGACAGGGCCGTTGAGCCAGTAATCCCATCTTTTTACGTGTATCGATAACATTCACATGCGGGCCATATATGTTTTCATCGTCGACAAATACTTTTCCACTGATCTTTACTTCAGGAGATTCATCATGCATCCGGTTCAGTGTTTTCAGAAAGGTAGACTTGCCGCATCCCGATGGTCCGATAATGCAAGTGATGCTTTTTTCAGGGATTGTCAGATTAACATCCTTAAGGATATGCTGATCTTCTATAAATACATCAAGATTTTCGATTCTGATTGACTGATTTGCAATCAATTTCTTTAATGTGATCGCTTCATCCATTCCGATAAATGAATTAGTGTAACTACTTACCGTGTGTTGGTTTGTTGATATCATATCTTGTTTTTTGAAAACTTTGAACTAAAATACCGTGCTGAAAAGCTCAGAATAAGAATAATTACAGTAAGGATTATTGCTGAAGCGTAAGCACGGTTCTGTACTTCTTCAACCGGACTTCCAAGCTGGAAGAAAATAGAAAGAGGTAAAGTAGCTGCCGGTTGATTAAGTGAAGTTGGTATATTGTCAGTATATCCTGCAGTAAAGAGAACAGTTGCTGCATCTCCGATACCTCTTCCTATAGCCAGCAAAATGGCTGTAACTAATCCTGGCATAAGTTGTCTTAGTATGACTTTTACCATTTCATATTTTGTGGCGCCCAGTGATAATAATGCATCCGGCAGATCGCGGGATAAAAGCCTGGTTATTTCATCAAAAGATCTCATCATAATTGGCATTATAAGCATTGCTACAGTCAGAATTCCTCCTATTAATGAGGCCCTTATTCCAAGATAGATCATTAGTGCAAATCCGAATGCTCCGTAAACAATTGATGGAATACCGAATAGAATGTCAAGTGAAAACCGAATCATGGATGAAAAAATTGATTTTGCAGGAAGATAAAAATTGATATACATCACAAGTGGTACACTAATGAGTATGCTGATTGTAAGTGATCCAAGTATTATATACAGAGAACCGACAATTGCATTCAACACTCCTCCTTCCTTCCCAAGATAAAATCCGCCTCCCGGAAGTTTTGTTACCATGTCAAGAGTAAGGGCAGGCAACCCTCTGTAAAAAACGGTACCGATAATATACATAAGGACACCAAGTATGATCATTGCTGCACAGATCATAATTACCTTAAATATTTTTTCTTCTAAATGTTTCATAATCATTTGCTAATCACATCATTGATAATCAGAATTGATATCTCCTTTCAATTTGATTAAGAGTAAATCTTGAAAGTCCATTAAATAAAACGACAATTATAAAGAGAAGGAATGCAGAGAGCATAAGTGCGGATTCATAGCTTGGCATCGAAAGCATTTCGCCATAATTATTTGCAATTAATGCAGGGAGTGGATAGCCGGCGTCAAAAATTGAATGTGGAATTTTTGCTGTGTTGCCACACACCATTAATACTGCCATTGTTTCACCAAAAGCCCTGGATAATGCAAGAACAGTTGCAGCTATTATCCCTGAGATTGATTTCCTGAGAATAACTTTCTTAACTGTCTGCCATTTAGTTGCCCCCATGGAAAGAGACGCATCGGTCATCTCTTTTGGAATAGAACGAAATACTTCTACCATAATGCTGATCAGCAAAGGAATAATCATAACGGCCAGAACGACACCTCCTGCAAGAACAGTATAACCACTTGAAAATTCTACAAATCGGGGAGCTATGGTATTGGCAATCAAAGGAACAATTGTCAATGTGCCCCAAACGCCATAAATTACAGGAGGTATACCTGAAAGCAGGTCAATAACAGGTTCAAAAAACCGTCGTACATTCTTTGAAGCATAGGAATTAAGATAAATACTGGTAAGAATGGAAAATGGGAGGGCTATAATGATTGCAATGAGCGAAACGTAGAAAGTACTGAGAATAAATGGAAGAAATCCGAAATCCCCCTTGAATGGTTTCCAATCAGCAGAGGAAAGTAATACCCACAGGTTTTTCTCCCTCATTATTGGTAATGCTTTGAAAAATAGGCTTAAACCTATAACGAGAAGAAGAAGTATGGTAAAAATACCAATGCCCAGCATCAAATACCGGGCAGCTTTGTCTTTTGCAGCTCTGAGTCGGCGCATTTTTATTTATTGTAGCTTCTTTTGCTCTGATTCAATTCTTTCTTTTGGAAGAGATATGTAGCCTGCTTCATTAACAAATTTTTGTCCGTCAGACAATACCCACCTGATAAATTCAGTTAGAACTTTGTTATTTTTGGGACTGCCCTTAACTACGAAATATAATTCCCTTGCCGGTGGTGATGGATATTTACCTGAAGCAATTGCAGCTATCAGATCATTCATCGAAGTATAAAAATCCTCATCAGGGTCAATCTTCCCATTATTATTAAGATCAATAGGTACTACTTTCAAACCTTTGATCTGCTGTCTTGTTGTAGCATCATATACGTAGCCAATATTATTATATCCTATACCGAGAGGGTCTTTCTTAACTGCCTGTGCTAATCCCGGATCCCCGAATACTCCTACTCCCAAAAGATCTTCTTGTTTCTTTCCGAAAAATTTAGCCCATATTTCGGCAGCGCCACACGCATCAGAACGGGTATAAATATGAACAGGCGATGATGATTTAGCTCCAAAGGCTTGTGACCATGTTGTATATCTGCCAGTTATCCAGATATTATTTGCTGCCTCTAACTTTAAACCTTTTGTAATTATATCGTTAAGAGCCGGGTTTTGTGCATTTACTACAGCAACAACTGCATCTTTCGTGACAGCAATTGTGAAAGCTCCTTTTTTTAACTCTTCCGGGTAAATCTCACGCGATACCATACCTATCTCAACCATTCCGTTAAGTGCATCTGAAATACCCTTACCTGCACCTCCCGCGGAGATGTCAAACCTTACTCCCGGATTTATTTTCTTGTATTCATCTGCCCATCTTATTACCATCGGGTATAGTGCAAAAGCTCCTGAGATGCTGATCTGACCTGAACTCTTTTCCTGACTGAAAGACTTTGGAACAGTCAAAAAGAAGAAAAGGACAGCACCCGATAGAAATGATTTAGTTAATTGTCTCATGTTAAATACTATATATTGTCAGAAGCCAATCTGATACTGAACAGAAAAATAATTGTTATCAACGGCTATACCCTCTTCCTGCCGTAAAGTATAAAATGCCTGTAAGCGTGACCAGCTGGTAAAATTGTAATTAGCGCCAAAAACATAGTTTGTTGAAATATTATTAGCTGTTGAGGTATTCGGATCATAAGTGTCGTATTTGCCGATTACCTGAAGTTTCTGTGGAATTACAAAATAGCCGGTTTGCAGATACCATCCGGCTCTATCCGTTTTGCCATCTTTCCCTGAGATATATTCACCTTTAAAAGAAAACCGGGTTGTTACATAACTGAATTCACCCCCGAATCTATTGCGGGTCTGACTTTGACCAGCAACATCAGGTTTTATAGCTTTATCCATACCTTTATAAAATCCTCCCCCAAATGAGAATCCTTTTATTGGGGTAAAAATCAGTCGTCCTGCAATATCTTTCTCATTATTGGCAGTATCTGCGACATTTATACCGGAACCATTAAAGACCCCTATGCGGTATTCCACAACAGGGACGCCTTTAATTTTTAAGAAAAATCCACCTGCCTGTATACCGATGTCGTGTCCGTTCTGGTTACCTATTACATCTTTGCCGCGTGCAACCAGAGCCTCTACAACCTGAGAACGGTCAATCATATCAAGTTTACTGGTAGAGGATATATTCTCAAGTGAAAAAGGAAGGATAAACTGACCGACTGTTAATGAGAAATAGTCTGTCAGTTTTATCTCCCCGTATGCATCAATCATTTTTGG
>JANYIW010000255.1 GCA_025358645.1 Bacteroidales bacterium | reverse complement strand
GTCATGCCATCTGTTGAATTTACTGCTCTGAGAACTATAGTATTTTCATAAGTCCTTTCATCCCCCATCACCCCGACCGACTGCACAGGCAGAAGAATTACTCCAGCCTGCCAGACTGAATCGTACAATCCATGTTTTTTGAGGCCTTCGATAAAAATTTCATCTGCTTCCTTTAGAATCTCCAGTTTTTCTCTTGTCATCTTTCCAAGCAGCCGGATTGCTAATCCCGGACCCGGAAAAGGGTGCCTTTTAAGTATAAAATCAGGGAGTCCTAGAGCCTGCCCTACTTTTCGCACTTCATCTTTAAAAAGCAGACGGAGAGGTTCTACTATCTTCAAGTGCATTTTTTCCGGCAGGCCTCCGACATTATGATGTGACTTAATTGTAGCAGACGGACCGTTAACTGACACAGATTCAATTACATCGGGGTAGATTGTTCCCTGAGCCAGCCATTTAACATCTTTGACTTTTTTTGCTTCGCTATCAAAAACTTCAATAAAAACACGTCCGATTATCTTACGTTTTGTCTCCGGATCACTCACCCCTTCCAACTGATCCAGGAACCTTTCTGATGCATCAACTCCAACAACATTAAGTCCGAGTCCAAGGTATGACTTCAACACCCGGGCAAATTCATTCTTCCTGAGTAACCCGTTATCAACGAATATACAGGTGAGATTTTTGCCAATTGCTTTATGAAGCAGAAATGCCGCAACAGAAGAGTCAACACCTCCTGAGAGGCCAAGGATCACTTTATCATTACCTAATTTGGCTTTCAGGTTATCGACAGTTGAACCGGCAAATGAATCGGGAGTCCAGTTCTGAGAACAACCACAGATACCAATTACAAAATTCTTAAGTATGTTAGTTCCTTCTGTTGTATGATATACTTCGGGATGGAATTGTATTCCCCAGGTATTTTCACCATTTATATGAAATGCTCCTGCTTTCACATCAGCAGTTGATCCTGTAATTTCGTAACCAGCAGGGACAGCGGTGATAGTGTCAGCATGTGACATCCATACCTGTGTTCCTGATTCTATATCTTTAAAGAGTGGATCATTATTAATTATAGAAATTAGGCTGGCCCTGCCATATTCGCGGATTCCCGAAGGCATAACTTCTCCACCATAATTATGAACCAGATACTGTGCTCCGTAACAGATACCAAGTAAAGGAATGATCCCCTTGATTTTTAAAAGGTCCGGAGCTGGTGCATTTTTGTCACGCACAGAAGATGGACTGCCTGACAGGATTACCCCCTTAACACTAACATCAGGAGATGGAAAATGATTAAATGGATATATCTCGCAATAGACATTAAGCTCACGTATTCTTCTGGCTATCAGTTGTGTATACTGAGATCCAAAATCTAGAATTAAAATTTTTTCCTGCAAGATTTTATTAGTTTATTACAATGGTCACAAAGATAGATATTCTTTTATTAGGGATGAGTAATATTCCCCACTTCAAAAGTCTGACCATCTATTGCTGCATAAGTTTCCGAAAATAATGTTCTGGCCTCTTCGACGAGTGGTAAAACATCTTTATAACGGGCTGAGAAATGGCCGATAAGAAGAGTGCTTACTCTTGCATCCAGAGCAGTTCTTGCCGCATCGAGAGTTGTCGAGTGACCTGTAATTTCAGCAAGATCGGCTTTGGTTTTATCGAATGTAGCTTCATGATATAACAGGCTCACTTCCTTCACGAAAGATGCCAGACGTTTGAAATATTTCGTGTCGCTGCAATAGGCATAAGACAAAGGTTTTGGCGGAGGAAGTGTTATCTCTGTATTTTTTATTATTGTGCCATCAGGAGTGATAAAATCCTCTCCTTTTTTAATTGCCGGAATCCTGAGAGGAGGAATATGAAACTTATCAATGCACTCTTTGATAATACTCCTGTCAGATATTTTTTCCCTGAAAAGGAAACCGTAAGCGGGAACCCTGTGCTGAAGAGGAAATGATGTTACAGTAAGATACTTATCATCAAGTATTTTAACCGGTTCATTGCCGGAAAGAGGAATAAAATCTATGTCAAAACTCAGATTTATATCAAAATCTCTGAGATGTGATTTCAGAATATTGTCATATTTTTCAGGAGCATAAAGATGAATTGGGTTTTCCCTTCCCATAAGGCTGAAGGTTGACAATAATCCATACAGGCCGAAGACATGATCGCCATGAAGGTGGCTTAAGAAGATATGATTTATTTTTGCGAACCTGATCCTTGTTTTTCTTAGTTGCATCTGTGTGCCTTCACCACAGTCTATTAAAAATAACCGCTCATGCGCATTAAGCACATGAGCGGAGGGATATCTTTCTGATGTCGGCAATGCAGAACTACTACCAAGTATGGTAACTTTCATCGCACTCTTTAAAGCGATATGTTTTAAGATATCATTTTTTCAGCATCTTCAACCGATCCTGTTATTGTAAGAACGGTATCGAGCTGAGAAATGGTGATAAGTCGTTCAACAGCTTCATTAAGTCCGCAAAGAACGAATGTACCCCCTGCATTTTTACATAATCTGTTGGCTACTAATATAGCGCTCAGCCCGGAAGAGTCACAATACTGACATTTTTCAAGATCGAGGATGATATTCTTTTCACCCTTACCTGAGACAAGCACCAGTTCCGACTTAAGTGCCGGAGCAATATGTGTATCAAGCTTTTCCGACAGTATCTGAATTACAGTACTGTTATTCCGGCTCTCAATATTAAAATCCATAGTGATAAAATTTGATAGCCTAAATTTAATTAATTTTTCGCTTTCCTGGATGCTTTATTCTCTTTTTCTTCCATTTCTTCTTTCAAAGCAGCCAACTGAGAGATATCTCCAAGTGTTGTTTTTTCAGAACTTGATTTCTGTTTCCTTGTGGTTTTCTTTGGTGAAGCAGGTTCTGATATCTTTGCCGGAGCTTCAGCAGCTTTTCTTTCGTCTTCAAATACTCTGCTATGCGAAACGATGATTTTCTTAGCTGATTTATTAAATTCAATGACTTTAAACATTAATTTTTCATCAACTTTTGCCATCATTCCATCCTCTTTTACCAGATGTTTTGGAGTAACAAATCCTTCAACACCATAAGGAAGAGCGATCACAGCGCCTTTATCGAATACTTCTACTACTGTACCTTCGTGAACTGAATCCATGGTAAAGAGATTCTCGAAGACATCCCATGGATTCTCTTCAAGCTGTTTATGTCCAAGGCTCAGCCGTCTGTTTTCTTTGTCAATTTCAAGTACTACTACTTCTATATCAGCATCAATAGATGTGAATTCGGCCGGATGTTTGATTTTCTTTGTCCAGGACAAATCAGAAATATGAATAAGTCCGTCTACACCTTCTTCAATCTCAACGAAGACGCCGAAGTTGGTAAAGTTTCTGACTTTGGCAGTATGTTTTGAACCTACAGTATATTTATCATCGATATTCTGCCATGGATCGGTTTTGAGTTGCTTGATACCCAGAGACATTTTTCTCTCGTTCCTGTCAAGTGTCAGAATTACTGCTTCAATTTCGTCGCTTACTTTCAGGAACTCCTGTGCACTACGCAGATGCTGAGACCATGACATTTCAGATACGTGAATCAGACCTTCAACGCCGGGTGCAATTTCAACAAAAGCGCCGTAGTCAGCCATAACAACAACTTTCCCTTTTACTTTATCTCCGATTTTCATATTCGGGTCAACAGAATCCCATGGATGAGAAGTCAACTGTTTAAGACCGAGAGCAATTCTCTTCTTATCATCATCGAAGTCAAGAATAACCACATTGAGTTTCTGATCGAGCTGTACAATTTCCTCGGGGTGATTAACTCTGCCCCATGAAAGGTCAGTGATATGAATAAGGCCATCAACGCCACCCAGGTCGATGAAAACGCCATAAGATGTAATATTTTTAACAGTTCCTTCAAGAACCTGTCCTTTTTCAAGTTTTGCGATAATTTCTTTCTTTTGTTGCTCAAGTTCAGCTTCAATAAGAGCCTTATGAGAAACAACGACGTTTTTAAATTCCTGGTTAATTTTCACAACCTTGAATTCCATTGTTTTACCAACAAAGACATCATAGTCCCGAATTGGTTTGACGTCAATCTGTGAACCAGGAAGGAAAGCTTCGATGCCAAAAACATCTACGATCATTCCACCTTTTGTACGACACTTGATGTACCCTGTAATGATTTCATCTTTTTCAAGTGAAGCATTTACCCTGTCCCATGAATTAATTGCGCGTGCTTTTTTATGTGAAAGGAGGAGTTGCCCTTTTTTATCTTCCTGGCTTTCAACATAAACTTCGACTTTATCGCCAACTTTAAGATTTGGATTATAGCGGAATTCATTTAAACTGACAACGCCTTCCGATTTGTATCCTATATTTATTACGACTTCACGTAATGTCATTTGTATTACTGTTCCTATAACCACTTCATCAACTGCAACGGTAGAGAGCGTTTCGTCATAAAGTGATTCGTACTCCTTATATTTTGGTGAATTCCGGAGTTCTTCACTCTCAAAGGACACCCAATCGAATTCTTCAGCGGTGGCAGGAGTTCTTGGTTCAGCTTTTGTTTTAAACTCTTTCCCCGGTTCATCTTCCGGTTCTGTTTCCGTTTTTTTCGATCTTTTTTCTTTCTTTACTTCCGATTCGAATCCATAATCTTCAGCTTTCGTAACTTCAGTTATCTCCTTTTCAGCTTCAGGAGCCTCTTCTAAAATACCTGTTACAGCTTCATCAGGAATTAGTGTTTCTGTTGTAACATCCTGATCTTCATTTTTTTCTTTGATCCTTGCCCTTTTTGTTTCTTTTACCGGAGCTTCGCTTTTTTCAACAACCTCCTTTTTGGTTGTTTTCTTTTTGTTTTCAGTCATAATTTTAAATTAAAAGAACTAATAATTAATAGGTTAGACATTATTTTGTATGAAAAATTGGCTGTAAAGATATGATATTTTTCAAAATCCCCACAATATTATGTTATAAATTCACACAACATCAGACATCAGCCATCCTGATAAAGGATGAGTCAGATAATTTCGTCAGCCTGTAATCCGTCATCTGTAGACTGTCGTCTTAAGCCTTTCTATTCCATTCCTGAAATTTTTGTTTTTGACTTGTTATAGTATCTTTGTATAATTGATAAACTAAATACTTTAAATACCTAAGGATTTATGAGAATTATTGTAGTGGGATCGGGTTATGTTGGTTTGGTGACAGGCGCATGTTTTGCTGAAAGTGGGGTCAATGTAACTTGTGTAGATGTAGATAGTAATAAAATACAACAGCTTAAAAATGGGACCATTCCGATTTATGAACCCGGATTAGATAGTATGGTCAGAAGTAATATTGAAAAAAAGCGTCTTTCGTTTTCAACAGATATAAAAGAAGGAATTGAAGGATCGGAGGTAGTTTTTATTGCTGTAGGAACACCTCCGGGGGAAGATGGATCAGCTGACCTGAAACATGTGCTTAATGTAGCAAGGGAAATTGGACATGTTATAACAAAACACATCGTTGTAGTAACAAAAAGTACGGTACCTGTGGGAACATCTGAGAAAATCCGTACTGCCATCCAGTCTGAACTGGATAAACGAGGTAAATCCGTACCATTCGATATGGCTTCTAACCCTGAGTTTCTGAAAGAAGGTGCGGCAATCGACGATTTTCTTAAACCTGAGAGAATTGTTATAGGAATAAATAATGAAAAAACCAGGGAGATTATGACCAGGCTGTATATGCCATTTGTACTGAATAATCATCCGATTCTTTTCATGGATATTGCTTCCGCGGAGATAACAAAATATGCTGCAAATGCAATGCTTGCCACACGTATCAGTTTCATCAATGAGATAGCAAATTTATGCGATATACTTGGCGCTGACATTAACAATGTCCGAAAAGGAATTGGCAGTGATTCCAGGATCGGCAGCAAGTTTATTTATCCTGGTACCGGATACGGAGGATCATGCTTTCCAAAGGATGTAAAAGCGATTCTGAGAACAGCTTCTGACAATGGTTATGAGCTAAATGTAATCAAAGCTGTGGAGAAAGCAAATGAGTACCAGAAAAATGTCATTTTCAACAAGATGAATAAATTCTTTAATAATAATCTTAAGAACAGGTTAATTGGTATTTGGGGGTTATCATTCAAACCTAAAACAGATGATATCCGGGAAGCCTCTTCAATCATTCTGATAGAAAGTCTTCTTAAGGCTGGCGCCAGAGTAAAAGCGTATGACCCGGCGGCTATTAATGAAACAAAAAAACTCCTTGGAAACAAAATTGAGTACAACTCTGATCCTTATGAAGCCCTGGTAAATGTCGATGCTCTTGCATTAATGACTGAATGGTCTGAATTTCACCTTCCTGAGTTTAACAGGATGGCTGAATTAATGAAAGGAAGGGTGATTTTCGATGGCAGAAACATTTATGACCCTGCCCAGCTAAAAAAACTTGGATTTACTTATTTCGGTATAGGCAGAAGATAGATAAAAGGAAAAAGTCAAGAGGATAAAGCCCCCCCTGCCTACCGGCAGGCAGGCATTTGGGCGGTTGGGGGTTAAAAAGATAAAAATAATTAAGATATGAAAGGAATAATTCTTGCGGGAGGCTCTGGGACACGACTCTATCCGATTACAAGTTCAATATCAAAACAGATGTTGCCGGTGTATGATAAACCAATGATTTATTACCCATTATCGGTATTAATGCTTGCAGGTATCAGAGAGATTCTGATTATATCTACACCCAGGGATCTTCCCGGATTTATTTCCCTGCTTGGTGACGGTAAATCACTTGGATTGAATTTCAGTTACAAGGAACAACCCTCCCCTGACGGACTCGCTCAGGCATTTATTATTGGGGAGGAATTTATAGGTAAAGATCCCGTATGCATGATCCTGGGTGATAATATCTTTTATGGACATGGTTTTGGCGATTCGCTTCTCAAAACAGCGGAGATGAATAAAGGCGCATGTATCTTTGGATATTATGTTACTGATCCTGAGCGTTACGGAGTTGTTGAATTTGACAAGAATAAAAAGGTTCTAAGCATAGAGGAGAAGCCAGTAAAACCCAAATCAAACTACGCTGTTACTGGTCTTTATTTCTATGATAATACCGTAATAAATAAAGCCAAATCCCTAAAACCGTCTCCTCGTGGTGAACTTGAAATAACTGATCTTAACAGAGTATATCTTGAAGAAGGGACACTTGATATAAAACTAATGGGAAGAGGAATGGCATGGCTTGATACGGGTACTTACGAAAGTTTGCTTCAGGCAGCCAATTTTATTGCTACCCTTGAACAAAGGCAAGGATTAAAAGCTTCATGCATAGAGGAGATAGCATATAAAAGAGGATTCATTAATAAAAATCAACTTTTAGAATTGGCACAACCAATAAAGAATAGCCAGTACGGGAAATACCTTTTAAGGATTGCCAATGAAGAGATTTATACATTCGGAGGGTTAAAGTAAACATTTTTAAAAATGAAAATCATTGAAACCGGGTTCAAAGGTCTTACACTGATCAAACCCACAATACATACTGATACAAGAGGCTACTTTTTTGAAAGTTTTAATCTTATTACCTTTCAAAATGCAGGTATAAGTTTCACGCCTGTGCAGGATAATGAATCAAAATCCGTTAAAGGTGTAATCAGGGGATTGCATTATCAATTGAATCCTTTTCCCCAGGCAAAACTTATCAGGGTAGTCATGGGAAAGATTTTCGATGTAGCTCTTGATATCCGCAAAGAATCGCTGACCTTTGGAAAATGGTATGGTATCGAACTTGACTCTGATACTAAAGATCAGCTTTTAATACCTCATGGTTTTGCACATGGATTTTCAGTTCTGAGCGATATTGCAGTTATCCAGTATAAATGTGATAGTGTTTATAACGCTGAATATGAAAGGGGCATAAACCTGAATGATCCTGCTCTTGATATTTATTGGAAATTAGGATCAACAGTCCCTGTTATCAGTGAAAAAGACCTTGCTCAGCCTCTTATGAGAGATGCTGAAATTAATTTTTAGAAAAAAGGATAGTTATTATGGCAATAATTCTGATAACCGGAGCAAATGGACAACTCGGAAACGAGCTAAAGGTTGTTTCAAAAAACTTTTATGGATATGATTTTATTTTTACCGATATAGCTTTACTCGATATTACCAGCCATGATCAAACTGCCGGATTCATAAAGAAATTGAGACCAGACTGGATAATAAACTGTGCAGCCTATAATCTTGTTGACAAGGCTGAATCAGAACCCGATCAGGCTTTGCTTATAAACGGAACAGCAGTCAAAAATATAACAGAAGTAATCAGTGGATCCGAATGCAGGTTTATACATATATCATCTGATTATGTCTATGATGGAAAATCAAATGTGCCATATAATGAGCTGATCTCTCCAAATCCACTCTCAGCCTATGGCAAATCAAAACTGGCAGGGGAAAAATATGCGCTGCTACACCAGGGATCAATGATCATAAGGACATCCTGGTTATATTCCTCTTTCGGAAATAATTTTGTTAAAACAATTCTCAGGAATGCTGCTGAGAAAGAAACTTTAAAAGTAGTATTTGATCAGACCGGAACACCCACTTATGCAGCGGATCTGGCGGAAGCTATTATGAGTATAGTTTCCGGAGTGATCAGAAACCAGATGGCAATGAACTCGGGTATATATAATTATTCGAATGAAGGTGTTTGCACATGGTACGATTTTGCGTGTGAGATTATTAAGGAAGCCGGTCTGGGCTGCAAGGTGTCTCCTGTTCTTTCAAAAGAATACAATCAAACTGCCAAGAGGCCTTCATATTCTGTAATGGACAAGAGTAAAATAAAAGAAAATTATGGTCTTACAATCCCCCACTGGAGGACCAGCCTGTTGAAATGTATTAAATTATTGAAATAATACGCGTATTATGTTATCACAAGATGAAATCAGGACAAAAGCTGAAAGTTGGCTCAGTAAAGAGTTTAACGAAGAGACCAGGAAAGAGGTTCGTGAAATGCTTGATAAAGATGAAAAGAAACTTATAGATGCATTTTACCAGGATCTGGAATTTGGAACAGGCGGCCTTCGGGGAATAATGGGAGCCGGTACTAACAGGATGAATATTTATACTCTCGGCATGGCAACTCAGGGTTTGTCAAATTACATAATTAAACAGTGTGGAAAGTCAGGAGTAAGAGTTGCTATAGCTCATGATTGCCGCAACAACAGCCGCTATTTTGCAGAAACTACCGCGAACATTTTCTCAGCTAACGGATTTGAAGTTTATCTCTTTGAATCTTTGCGTCCTACGCCTGAACTCTCTTTCGCGATCAGGCATTATAAGTGCCAGAGTGGCGTTGTAATTACTGCTTCACATAATCCGCCCGAATATAACGGGTATAAAGCCTACTGGAGTGACGGTGGTCAGGTTGTGGCGCCTCACGATGACGGGATTACTGATGAAGTACGAAAAATAACTTCGGTAAATGATATAAAATTTAATGGGAAAAAGGATAAAATAAAAATCATTGGGAAAGAGACTGACGACCTTTTCCTGAGTGAGGTACATAAAATGAGCCTTAATCCTGAGATGATAAAAAAGTTCTGCGATATTCCAATCGTGTATACACCCATTCATGGAACAGGAATAACATTGGTACCTCCGGCATTGAAAATGTTTGGATTCAGAAACATTATCAGTGTGCCGGAACAGGATATAAGCGATGGAAACTTCCCAACTGTCAAATCACCCAATCCGGAGGAGCCTGATGCTCTAAAACTGGCGTTAAAAAAGGCAGTTGAAACCAATGCCGAACTCGTTATGGCTACTGATCCTGACGCCGACAGACTTGGACTTGCAGTAAAAAACAGAAAAGGTGAATTCATCCTGCTTAATGGCAATCAGACGGGGGTAATTCTGATCTGGTATATCCTTTCGCAGTTTAAAGAAAGAAAGAAATACAAAGGTAACGAGTATATTATTAAGACCATTGTTACTTCCGATCTGCTTGAAAGGATAGCTGAAGGTTATAATGTTGAGTATTTCAATGTATTAACAGGATTCAAATTCTTTGCTGAGTTGATAAGGGAAAATGAAGGAACTAAGAAATATATAGGTGGTGGAGAAGAGAGTTATGGCTTTTTACCAGGCGATTATGTGAGAGACAAAGATGCTGTTGCTTCATGTGCCCTTGCAGCAGAAGCTACAGCGTGGGCAAAAAGTAATGGAATGTCACTTTATGAACTTTTACTTGATATCTATGTAAAATATGGTTTTTATAAGGAAAAACTTATAAATATTGTGAGAAAAGGCAAAGAGGGAGCTGGAGAGATCAAAGCTATGATGACCGGATACAGGAATAACACGCCCGAAAAGATCAATAATAGCAGGGTTATTAAGGTAAGTGACTATGAAACGCAGATTTCTCATGATATTCTTACAGGGACAAAAACAAAGATAACCCTTATAAAGTCTGACGTTCTCCAGTTTTTCCTTGCCGATGGAACTAAAATCTCAGTAAGACCTTCAGGTACAGAGCCTAAGATAAAATTCTATTTCAGTGTGAACACAAAACTGGCATCGTCAGATAAATTTGAAGAAACCGAGAAGATACTTGATAAAAGAATATCAGATATTATCAGTGATATGAAACTTGCATAATGATTTAATACTTTTATTCTCCAATTATCTTAACAAGAACTCGCTTCCTTCGTTTGCCATCAAACTCACCATAGAATATTTGCTCCCAGGGACCAAAATCAAGTTTCCCTGCGGAAATTGCAACTACCACTTCCCTACCCATTAAAGTACGTTTAATATGGGCATCAGCATTGTCTTCAAATCCGTTGTGCTTGTATTGTGAATAGGGCTTTTCAGGTGCGAGTTTTTCTAACCACACTTCAAAGTCGTGGAGAAGACCGGATTCGTCATCATTAATAAAGACGGAAGCGCTTATATGCATTGCATTAACGAGTACCAGTCCTTCTTTAATACCTGATTCATTCAAACACTTTTCAACCTGTCCGGTAATATTTACAAAGGCTCGCCGGGTGGGTATTTCGAACCAAAGTTCTTTGCGATATGATTTCATATTTTTGCCTGGAAATTTATATAAAATATAACATTTATTTAAACCAATCTTCCGAAAAGTTTACGAGATATACCTTATCTGTCGACCGTGTTAATGCCGTATAGAACCAGCGAAGATAGTCAATCGTTATTTCGTTCCTGTTAAACATACCCTGATCGATAAATACCCTCTCCCACTGGCCGCCCTGGGCCTTATGACAGGTAACAGCATAGGCAAATTTTATCTGAAGAGCATTAAAATACGGGTTGTTTTTCACTGCCTCAAATTGCTTTCTCCTGCTATTGATATTTATATAGTCAGCCAGAATATTCTGGTATAGCTCTTTGTTTTTCTCTGAAGGTAATGCCGGCGTATCTAGATGTAACACATCCATCATAACCTTGGCATCAATTTCAAGATTATAGTCAGGAAACTTCAGTACCATATCTGCAAATCGGAACCCATATCGCTCCTCATATTTCTTTATCTTTCTTACTTCCGCGATATCCCCGTTGGCAATAAATCCTGCACCTTCCGCATCTTCTTCAATAATTGAATAGTTATTCTTAACCACCATAACCATATCGCCCGGACTTATCTCTTCCTCCCTGAAAAAGATTGAGTTACGAATCCCCTGATTGTAACGGTTCGCCTGTTTATTTGAATTAACAACTATAATTGTTCCCTCCATACCACATGTTCCGTATGCTGTTGATATTTCGTCTATCAGTTCTTCACCGGTTATTCTTATGGTATCCTTGTAATTAATGCAATCAATTGATGGGTGAACAAGGTTACTTTCTGCTACCTGCAACCGGACACGGGTAGCGTTCATGAGGACTCCCGATGTTTCACTCTGCCGGACAACCTGTTTCAGTTCGCAGGAAATCAATCCAAATCCATATCCCCCAAGAAAAGTAGTGTCCAGAGCCGGACTAACAATTGAACCAATAGGGGGTAACTGGGCAGTATCGCCCACAAGTATCAGCTTGCAATCAATACCTGAATAGACAAACTCAATCAGATCATCGAGAAGCCTTCCGCTACCGAACAATGACGAATCCCCGGAGCTGTTAGAAACCATGGAAGCCTCATCGACAATGAAAAAAGCATCCTTCTGAAGATTCCTGTCCAGGGAAAAGCTGCCAAATCCGTCTTTGGAGGATTTCTGTCTGTATATCTTTTTATGAACCGTAAACGCCGGCCGTCCTGAATATGATGCAAGAACTTTTGCAGCTCTTCCTGTAGGGGCAAGAAGAACTGATTTCATCCGCAGCATATCGAGAGTTTTAACAACAGAACTTATCACACTCGTTTTACCGGTACCGGCATAACCGGTCATAAGGAAAATCACGTTGTTATTGTTATCGCAGATATATGCTGCAATCTTCTTTAATGCATCAGACTGGTCTTCAGTGGGTGTATTTCCCAGATTCTTACAAAGATTATTGTATATAATTGTATCTCGCATGAGTATTTAGCAGAATCACATCCTGCTGCTTGAATATTTTTCCTATTTTTGTTTGTAAACTTAACCAATCCTGATAACATTAAGAAATGCCATTTCTTGAACTTTTTGATGAAACGCTAGATATTAACTCTACTGAAAACTATGAGTTATCTGTTCAGGTAAGTCCCGATGGATTATCGTTTTGTCTTCTCGATTCAATCAGAAATAAATTTGTTCTGGTCAGATCCTTCGGGGCTGACGAGAACAAGTACCTGAGTGCAGATAAAATAAGTGAGTTGTTGCGTAATGATGATTTTTTGACTAAGCGATATAAGAAGATAAATTGCATTGTGCCTTCATCTAAGTTTACACTTGTCCCAGCGCCGCTGTATGACCCTGCTAAAAAAGATGAATATTTCTCTTTCAATCATATTCTGGAAGAAGACAATATTGTTTTAGCAGACAAAACAAGTGATCCTGATGCATTTCTTGTGTTCTCAGTATCAAAACCAATCATTGAACTCATAAACAGGTATTATCCAGGAGTACATCCTCATCATCATATTAAATTATTATTGGAACATACATCTTCAATCAGGAAAAGTGTGAATGGTAATTATATCCACGCCCATATTGAAAGAGATTTTTTCAATCTTATTGTCTTTAACAATAACGTCCTGAAGTTTTGTAATTCATTTGCTTATCGTAATATCTCAGACATACTCTATTATGTTCTGAACGCTTTTAAAAACCTGGGTATCAAACAGGAAGAGACAATATATTTCAGTGGAATAACTGAAAAATATGATGATCTTTCGTCCAGCTTTTCATTATATATCAGGAATATAAAATTTTCAGAACCTTCCGGGAATTTCACATTCAGTTATGTGTTTAATGATACGGAGCTTCATCGGTTTATTAATCTCTTTAATGTAGTAAATTGCGAATAATAGGAGGCAGATTCAAAGGCAGGAGGATCAATCCTCCCTCAAACTTTAAGGCAAGGCCAACTACAGACTTTGCCCGGGAGGGTTTATTTAACATACTGAATAACAGAGTCGATTTTGAAGCTATTGACGTTTTAGATCTTTTTTCCGGAACGGGCAGTATAAGTTACGAATTTGCGTCACGCGGAGCTTCATTTGTTCATCTTGTTGAAAAAGATCTCAGACATATATCGGGAATCAAAAAAATACTAAAGGAGCTTGATCTCAAAAATGTAAAGGCAATACATATTGATGTTAGCGCTTATTTAAAAACGTGTTCCGTCAAATATGACATTGTTTTTGCAGATCCTCCTTATGAACTTTCGTGGCTTACAGAGTTGCCGGACCTTGTTATGCAGGCAGGTGTGATTAAAAAAGATGGATTCTTTATACTTGAACACCCCAGGGATATAAGTTTTACAGATCATAAATTATTTTTTGAGCACCGGAATTACGGAGGAGTGAATTTCAGCTTCTTTCATCCAGCAAGTGCGTGATTAATAACAAGATACATGAGCAGCTTCGAAACTGTCTCATAGAAATCCGGATATTTTATTTTCAAAAATAATTTTGCGAAGTAAAAAATTAGGTTAATTTTGCAACTCGTTTTACAATTGGTGCGGTAGTTCAGTTGGTTAGAATAACGGCCTGTCACGCCGTGGGTCGCGGGTTCGAGTCCCGTCCGCACCGCC
>JANYIW010000210.1 GCA_025358645.1 Bacteroidales bacterium | reverse complement strand
GGATGCGTAACTATCGTAAATACTGTTTTTGATTTCAGGAATGAAAAGGCAAATCCTTCAAAAAAATGGCCTTTGGGTGAAAGTGATGAAAGTTACAAATACATCGATCTGCTTATCACTGATCAGGAAGAGGCTTACCGTCTGAGCGGAGAACATGATCCCCGGGCTGCTATTAAGTTTTTCCGGGAAAAGAAGGTCTCATCACTTATTATTACTAACGGATCGAAGAATATCTCAAATTATTCTGATGGACGTTTTTTCAAAGCGTCAGAATTAAATGAAATGCCTGTTTCACTAAAAGTCATCGATGAGTTAAAGAATGACCACGGTGGAGATACAACAGGCTGTGGTGATAATTTTGTCGGCGGAGTGATAGCATCTGTTGTAACCCAGTTACAGAATGGAAACAAACATCCGGATATTCGTGAAGCTTGCTGCTGGGGTGTTGTTTCAGGTGGTTTTGCCTGTTTTTATATGGGAGGAACATATTTTGAAGAGAAACCTGGTGAGAAACGGGCTAAAATGGAACCATATTATGATGCTTACACAAAACAAATCACAAGTTGAAATCCGTAAAATAGTTATTTTCGGGGCGGGTAAGATTGGCCGCTCATTTATTGGCCAGTTATTTGGATGTAATGGTTATAAAGTGGTCTTTATCGACGTTGACCCAGTGATGATCACACGGCTTAACCAGCAGGGAAATTACCGCGTTGTAATTAAAGGTGAAAAAGATGAGGAGATTATAGTCCCAAATGTAAAGGCAATATCCGCTCTCGATAGAGATAAAGTTGTTGATGCTGTGTCAACTGCAGGAATCCTGGCTGTGTCTGTTGGAAAAAACGCACTGGAAAAAGTAATTCCTGCTATTGCTGCAGCGCTGGTACGGAGATTTACCAATAATCCTGGCATACCGCTCGATATCATCCTTGCTGAGAATATGCGGTCAGCTGCCTCTTTTGTAAGAACGCTTTTAAAGAAGAATCTTCCATCAGGTTTCCCTGTCGGGACCATGGTTGGTCTTATCGAAACCAGTATAGGCAAAATGGTACCAATAATGCCATTGGCTGAATTGGAAAAAGATCCGCTTGTAGTATTTGCCGAACCATATAATACTCTGATTCTCGATGGGAAAGGATTTAAATCAACTATTCCGGCCATTAAAGGGTTGGCTCCAAAAAACAATATAAAAGCATGGGTTGACCGCAAATCTTTTATTCATAACCTTGGACATGCGACTGCTGCCTATTACGGGTATTCCCTTCACCCCGGCTCAGTGTATATGTACGAGATACTTGATGACAGCGATGTATTCCGATTTACCAGAAATGTAATGCTTCAATCGGCAGATATTCTAAGAACCGCTTATCCAGGGGATTTTACTGCAGCTGATCTTGAAGATCATATCGATGACCTGATTTATCGTTTTAGAAATAAAGCACTAAAGGATACCATTTCCCGGGTAGGAATGGACCTGAACAGGAAACTAAATGCCGACGATCGCTTTATGGGCGCAATACACCTTGCAATGCAATACCGGAAGCCATTTAATCTGATACTGGAGGCAATGTCGTTTGGGCTATGTTTCAGGGCAAAAGATGAGGCAGGAAATAGCTTTCCATCAGATGTCATGTTTCTGGACTCAATTGAAAAAGACTTTGAATTAACTATGAAAGAATTATTAGGTTTCGATCCGGTTCTTGACCTTCCTGTAATTGAAAAACTTAAAAAATTGTATAAAGTAAAGCAAAGAGTTTAAATTTCCTGATAAATTGAGATCTAACCGACAAACTATTAAGGAAGAAAAATGAATAGAATATACTTTCTGCTATTCGTATTATTTGCAACTTTAAATGCCTTTGGACAACCGCCAGGCAAAGTAAAAGAGATACTTATAATGCATCATAGTCACCTTGATGTAGGATATACTCATTTACAGCCGATAGCAATGGAACTTCATAAAGATTTTATTAATCAGGCCATTACTATGCTTGATAATACGGCCGGCTGGCCTGAGTATTCGAAACCAAAATGGACTTGTGAAGTTACTGAACCGGTAATTCAATGGATGGCAAGTGCAAGTAAAGAAGATTTGATTCGATTTGCAGAATATCTTAAACAAGGAAGAATAGGGATTTCAGCGCTGGAATTTAATACCACACCTTTGGCAACTTCAGAAGGCCTTGCTCAACAGCTATACTATGCAGATGAGATTTCCAAAAAGTTTGGCATTAAAATAAATACAGCAAATTTGCATGACGCAACAGGTCTGCCATGGACAATTGTCGATTTGTTAAAAGACGGTGGTGTTGAATTGCTTATTATGGCAATAAATCTTCATCTTTCCGGGACCCCTGCGCCTCGTCCTGCTATTTACAGATGGCAGAGCCCCTCTGGCGCGGAGTTATTAGTGATGAATGGTGAGCATTATACCATGTTCGATCAATGGACCAATGTCTATACTAATAATCTTGATACAGTTAAAAAGGGGCTTGATAAATATCTGAAGCATCTTGAGTTTATTAAATATCCATACGATTTTGCTTACCTGAGCGCCACTTGTTCTCCATTTGCTTATGATAATTCTCCTCCGAATTTTGACTTGCCTAAGCTAGTCCGTCAATGGAATGAGGAAGGTAGACAACCCAGGTTAAGATTTGCTACACCTCGTGATATTTTAGAACGGATCAAACAAATTCCATATACTTCAATACCGGTTATTAAAGGCGATTGGACTGACTTCTGGAATTTTGGTTCAGCAAGTTCTGCGGCCGAGACCCGTCTGTCACTCAATACGTCTTCAACCCTTAGTGTAATTGATTTTCTGGATGCTTTTGGAAAGAAAAATATGCAATTGGAAGATGATATCAAAAAGATATGGAAAGATGTTAAACTATACGATGAACATACCTGGGGTGCATATAATACTTTAGAAATAAATAATCCATTTGTAACTGCTCAATGGAACATGAAAGCATTTCCTGTTTACGAAGGAAATGCATATTCAAAATTTGTGATTGTTAAGCAATTGCAAAGCTTAGCAAATAATCCTCCCTCATCAGCAGAATTACAAGGTGTCCTTTTATTTAATCCGACAGGTTCAAAAATTAAGTATTATGCTCAAATCCCTGAGGATTGGTTTATTAAAGGAAAACGTATTGAATTGAGGTTGATGTCAGGGCCATTTTTTGAAAGAACTCCGGGAAAAGGTCAGGTCTATGGACCCATTGAACTTGACCCTTTTAGTTGGAAAAAAATACCACTTACCCAACTTAAAAAAGCTACTCCGGAAATCAGATTTATCATCGGCAAGGACTTTATTGAATCACCTTTTTACCGGATGTCATACAACCCGCAAACCGGACAAATAACCTCACTTTTCGATAAAAAGCGTAACTGGGAAATATTAGACAGATCAAGCCCTTATGGCTTCTTTCAATATGTGCATGAAAAACCTGACCCGGAGGTAAATCCTTTGAGAACAGCTTTTCATGTTCGAAGTGTTGAAAATGAAAGAATTGGTATAACAGGATGGAAACCTGAATGGAAAGCCGTTTACAGTGTAATTAATGGAAAAATTGAATGTTCTGTTGACACATCGGCATTTAATGCAACACTGATTATCCGGTCGCAAGCTGAAGGCGTTAGAGATATGGAGCAGCGGGTTACATTATCTCTCAATTCCCCTGTAATCGATCTTTCAGCTAACTTTATTAAAACAGATAATGTTATGCCGGAAGCCATCTATTTTACCTTTCCATTGAATCTGGAGGAGGGGTGGCGTGGTTATTTTGACACAGGTGACTTACCAGTAGAATTAGATGCTGAACAAATATCAGGGACTTCTAAAGATTGGGTAACAGTCACTTCCTTTGCAACTATTCATAATAAAGGATATGGAGCATCTTTATACTGTCCTGATGCTCCAATGGTTTTATTCGGAGGTTTTAATTTTGGACGTAAGCACTCTTCCATTGAGCGGAGAAAGAATCCCCTTTTGCTTGCATGGCCACTTAACAATTATTGGGAAACTAATTTCCGGAGCAGTCAGCCCGGGATGATTCAGATACGATATGCATTTAATAGCCAGGGAGCTTATGATCCTGCAAAAATCTCCTCAGAGGCACAGCAGGTCTTAAATTCACCTATTGTACATCCGGTAGTAAGTTGCACTGATGAACAAAGCGGACAGTTTCTTAATGTGAAAGGAGAAGGAATAAAGGTGACATACATAAAATCCGCCAATGATGGGAAAGGGATTATTGTCAGACTTTTAAATCTTAATCATAGTGAAATTCAGTCAGAACTACAACTTCCGGGAAAAGCAGTCACAGCAGCCTGGAGATGTACCACTCAGGAAGAGAATATTGAATCTCTGAAAGTTGGCAGTTCAAAAGTGAAAATATTATTAAAGCCTTATAAATTGACAACAATAAGAATTCAGTAATTAAGACACAGACACTTTATTATTCAATAATTTATTGGGCAGAGATATATATTCTAACCCATTAGTAACTTAAAAGTGATGATTAAGAAAAACTCTTTAAGCAGAAGAAAGTTTATTTCGAATGCTGCTGTTATTGGTGCAGCAGGATCATTCGGGGCAAAAAATTTTGTAACCCTCATTGCAAATAATAAGAATGAGTCTGAAAAGAAGATAAACCCGGACTCATACCTGATCTCAGATATAGTTTCGAAAGATACTTTTTGGTTTTTGCCGGCAACACACTGGGAGGGTGCAGTGTTCAAAACTCGCGAAGAATATCTTGAAATAGGTTTGCCTAATATATTGACAGCTCTAAAACTTTTAAATGATTATCCCGATTATCGTTTTACACTCGACCAGGTTTGCTATGTTAAACCGTTCCTGGATAGATATCCTGAGGAGGCAGTTGCTTTTCTTCAGTTTGTCAGGGAAGGCAGACTTCAGATCGTAGGTGGTACGAATACTATGCTGGATGCCAATATCCCTGCAGGAGAATCAATGGTGCGCCAGATGCTATATGGGAAAAGTTATTTCAAGGAAAAATTGGGAGTGAATGTGACTGTTGGCTGGGCACTTGATACTTTTGGTCATAACGCCCAGATGCCTCAGATACTTAAGCTGGCTGGTTATAAATCTTATTGGTTTCAACGTGGTGTGCCAAACTTAGAAGTGCCATCAGATTGGATATGGGAAGGCATTGATGGATCACAAATACCTGCCTTCTATCTTCCCAAAGGTTACGGATTGCTTGGTCAAACTCCGGATAATATTGATGAATTCAAAGCTTTATTAAAAAGTCGATTTGATTCTCTTACTCCCTGGTCTAATGGTAAGGAACGGGTAGGTCTTGCAAGCCTTGATGTTGCTGACCCTGTTGAAAGTGTACCGGTTTTGGTCAAAGAATTTCAACACCAGAATGACAAACCCTTTAATCTCAGACTTTGTGTACCAACAGATTATGAAGAGTTGATAAATAAACGAACAGATCGTAAGGTAATTAAAGGTGAACTAAATCCTATTTTTCAGGGAGCCTATAGCAGTCGTATTGAACTGAAACAGAAACTTAGAAACGTTGAGAGATTGCTCACCACAGCTGAAAAACTTGGAGCTATCGGCAACTGGCTTGGCAAATCCACTTCAGAAGAAAAGGTAATGAGTGCTTGGGAGCCTTCGATGTTCAACCAGGCCCACGATTTAATGGCTGGTGTAATGACTGATCATGTTTATGAAGACACCATACGAAATTATGATTTTTCCACACATCTGGGCAAAGAGTTAGTCGAAGAGCGTCTCGACTTTCTGACATCACAGGTTGATACCAGCGGGGAAGGGATACCTCTTGTAGTATTCAATTCTCTTGGATGGTTGCGAGATGATGTAGTTGAAACAGTTATTGGATTTAATAAAGGCGGTATCATTGATATACAGATAATTGATCATGCGAATCGGATCATTCCTGTTGAGATTCTGGAAGCAGAAAGGTTCAAAGACGGAGGTCTTAAGAATGCTAAAATCATCTTCATCGCCAGGGAAATACCTGCGCTGGGTCAGGCTGTCTATCGTGTTATCCCACTGACTTCCACATCAAGTATCAATGCAAGCCATGAAACGAGTGAAGGGATATTGGAGAACGATTTCTACCGGGCAAAAATTGACATGACCACAGGAGCATTGACCAGCCTTCTGTTAAAATCAAATAATTGGGAAGTTCTGGATAAACCAGCTAATGTGGTAGTTCATCAATATGATGGGGGAGACCTGTGGGAACTTTACGAAAACCTCAACGGTGGCAGCAATATAAATATGACACGTAAGCAACCGGTTCCTCTAGAAAGAATAGATCAGTTTAGTACAAAATTCCGTGGCGAACGCGGAAAAGTTCACCGCGGTCCGGTTTATTCGGAGTACAAGTTGTCACCACACAGTTATTGCGCGGATGGTGTATTATCTACAACAGTGAGGATATACAAAGGATTACGCCGCATTGATATTCATACACAAATACTTAATAATGAAAAATATGTTCGTTACCAGGTAATGTTTCCGACAACAATTAATAACGGACAGATAGTTCATGAGATACCATTTGGTTCTATTGAACGACCAAACGGAATTGAGTTTCCAGCTCAGAACTGGGCCGATTACAGCGATGGAGAAAAGGGTCTTGCGCTTCTCAACCGTGGTCTACCGGGTAACCTGACAAGCGATTCAACAATGATGCTTTCATTGATGCGTTCAGCACGTATTGCTAATTATGGTTTTGGCGGAGGTTATGAGCGGGGTATGTCATCAGACACCGGCCTGATGTTAGACAGGGAGATAGAGTTTGATTATGCACTGGTTCCACATATAGGCGACTGGAGTCAGGGAGAGGTTTACCATCATGGTCTGGAGTTTAATAATCCGTTGCTTTGCCGCAAAGCAGGTATTCACACAGGCAAGTTACCTAATTCATGGGGTTTGCTGGAGGTGTCGAAAACTAATGTGGTGATAACTGCATTGAAACAAGCAAAAGACGGTTCCACAATACTCAGACTGTACGAAGCATCAGGAAAGGCAACAACAGGAGTAACTCTCAAAAGCAAAGCAAAAATCAGTTCTGCCAATGAATCAAATCTGATTGAAGATACGGGCAATGTGTTGAACGTTGCAACGGACACTGTGCGATTTGACATTGGTCCATTTGAGATCAAAACATTTAAGTTTCGTTTTAAGAAATATGGTGAGAAGATATAATTCAATAATAAGTTCTACCTTCTGACAATTAAAGGTATACTCATGTTCTTTTCCAATAAAAAAATAAATGGTGAATTATTGTTTTTTCTTATTTAATTGACGCTAAAAATATATTATGAGAAAGATACCCTTTGGAATTTTATTTTTAATAATTTCAGTTTTATTTTCATGCCGGCAAAAGCATGATTTTAAACAATCTGATCACATGAAGGGAAAAACAGCAAAAACTGATTCGGTTGTAAAAATGGAAAACAATAATATTTTGCTTTTCGTCAATTTAAACGGAGGGTCATATTTTGATTTCCATCTGAAAGAGTTGCCAATAAATCCCATAAGCTGGCGGGCAAAGAAGCCTGAGGAACGAATGTTCATGGGGCATTTCTTATGTTTTGATCGCTGGGGACCACCATCCACTGCTGAAAAAGCTAACGGATTCCGGCATCACGGAGAGGTTAGCACTCAATCATGGGAACTTCTTACTGCTCCGCGAATAATTGGTGGTCGATCGACCAGCTCTATGTTGTGCACATTGCCAATGGCAGGGTTGCAACTGACACGTAAAGTGGAATTGTCTGCCGATGAACCCGTTTTCTATGTAACAGAAGAGATAAAGAATCTTAATAAAAATGGACGGATTTTTAATATTGTTCAGCACGTATCAT